>DATBRN010000363.1:0-11727 GCA_036560225.1 Pyrinomonadaceae bacterium
GTACCTGCCTCGCTCGGCGCTGCTATTGTGAATGACGACTGGAGACCGAAAGCGGACATTCGCACCAATGCGCGCGCCGAAAGCTCTCAACGTCGGACCAATAGTCTGTGTGGGCATGAACATCAGGGGAACATTTACACCCTCGCCGCCATAGGTCACGGCGGCGACTCGGGCCCACACCCGGAAAAAGAAATATAGAATCAACACCGCCTAAATTCCGCTCTCTGTGAAATCCAACTTCTCAATGCTCGTTCTCAAAACGAAACCATCGATCTTTGCAAGTATTTTGACCCAGCAAACGAAGCGAGTGCGGCACCAAACGCCGTGTACAATCAAGTTACCTGTCGACATGTTCACTCTTTCCCGCCTACCTTGCTGAGCGATTGAATAATGCTGCGTGCCGCGTCTTGAAATAATCGTACAGTTCATTAGCTGCCTGCTCATGCCCCTGGTAACTAAAATGACCGAGGTATATTCCGTCGAACGAATACGATTTATATGGATCGTCACTCAGTTTCAACCACAAACAATCGATATGGTCCTGACCGCACATCTCTCGCAGTCTACCTCCAAACTCGAGCTCAAACTTGTTATAGACCTTTCCGGGCCGGTCGATAACCACAACATCAAAGGGAATGTTTTTCTCCGCGAGTTCCGACTTCCATCTTTTTATCAGTGTGATTGTCCCTTGCTCGGAAGCCCGCCAAGCGCCGGACTCATCTACTCGTCCTCCTTTATCTCCGCTATATTCTTCGGATTCTTCTCGGAGGGTTTTCCTCTTTTGATACGCCTGTTCATATAAGGTGTTGATAAGAACAGAGTGGTTGCGAACAAGATTGATGGTCTTCTTGAGTGGTCCTGGTTCCCTGCCAACGTTAAAGATCGTGCCCTCGCTATCAACAAAGAATGCGCTGTCGCTGCCGCCAAGAGTCGAAGACGCCAGCTCAAAGTTGTTATCCACCAGATCGTTTCCCATAAAGAAGGACAGAACTACGTGATCGACTTTAATGTTGGGCTCGAAAAACTCCTTCCAAAGAACATACTGGTTGGCCGTGCCCGTGCCGGAAATTCCGCCGTTGATAGTTTCGATTCTTTGGCCTTCCTGATTGAACCTGCTCTCGAGACGCGTGGTAAAGAGTCGATCGGTGTCCACCTGTCGACCTTCTAAAAAAGAATCCCCGAGGAACAAGACTCTGTAGTTGTCGTTTGTAGCCTGGCGATCGTGATCATGAAACCCCAGATTGTTTGTCTCGACCACATTTTTGTTCTCGTTGAAATTAATAAAGCTGAAATGAGGCGGAAGTTTGAAAATCCTATTATTGTAGAGCGTCACTACCCGCTTATTACCCAGCCGAGAAGCTCTCATGATTACTTCACAGAGCAAGAGGCCGACAACGATACCTACCACAATCAAGATCAGCCTGAGGAAAGTTTTCCATATCCTGACGCGGAACATCGTCGGCCTGTAGCTGGCAGTTAATGGCGGTGCGCTTTGAATCGATTGCATTGGGCGTTCAGCTCGGGAGGCTACTCCATCTCAACTCGGAAGATTTGGTAGTAACACAATCAATCCTTACTAATCGACATCGCCTAAACAGCTGACTCGCAAACTACAAGTTCTGACTCGGAGTTTCCACTGACCAGCGAAACCTTATCAATGCTTTCAAACTGCACATATGGTTCACCCAGTAATGCCGCAACAATCCGTTCGCTCGCATGGCCATCGCCGTAGGGATTCATCGCGCGCGCCATGCCCTCGTATTCGGCCGCGTCATCCAGGAGTCGCGAAATTTCGTTCACTATGATTTGCCGTTGGGTGCCAATGACTTTCACTACTCCAGCTTCGACTGCTTCAGGACGCTCAGTGACCTGGCGGAGCACGAGAACCGGCTTGCCAAGCGAAGGCGCCTCTTCCTGGATGCCGCCTGAATCTGTAACCACGATCCATGCTTGCCGCATCAAATGCACCAGCGTCAAATAATCTGTCGGTGGAAGTAGAGTCACATTTGGAAGTCTGTCCAGCAAACGATGGACGGGATCGTGGACGTTTGGATTCAGATGGACTGGATAGACGACGTGAACGCCTGATCGAGCAGCAGCGATTTCGCGGAGCGCTAAACAAATATTCTCCAGGGGCGCACCCCAATTCTCGCGACGGTGGGCAGTGACAAGTATTAATCGCCGATTCTGTAGATCCAACCGAGTGAACAACTCCTCAATCGCCCGCGTGGGCGCCAATTGCGCAATACACTCGAGGGCGTCAATCACTGGATTGCCGCTGACGATAATGCTGTTCTCCGAAACGCCTTCGCGCATTAGATTTCGTTTGGCACATGCTGTTGGAGCAAAATGTAAATCTCCGATAGCGCTGGTGACGCGACGATTGATCTCTTCCGGAAACGGATGCCATTTGTCGAATGTGCGCAATCCCGCCTCTACATGTCCGACCTGGACGCGTCTGTAGAACGCCGCAAGTGCTGCTGCAGCCGTTGTAGTTGTGTCGCCTTGCACGAGTACCCAGTCCGGCTGTTCATGCTGCAAAATTGGATCAAGCTTTGACAGGATCGCTGAAGCAACCTGCGCTGGCGTCTGGTTCTCAGCCATCACATCAAGATCGTAGTCAGGACTGATGTTGAAGAGTTCCAGAGCTGAATCCAGCATCTGCCGGTGCTGAGCCGTCACACAGACGACGTTCTGTAGCTCGCGGCGTTTGCTAAGCTCGCGAATAATCGGCGCCAGTTTGATTGCTTCAGGGCGCGTACCTATTACTGTAAGAACTTTCATGCTTCTGCTAATAACGGCATCGGGCGCCCGTGCCAGACCGCGATGGCGCGGTCATATGCTCTCGTCGTCTCACTCGCCACCTGTTCCCAGGTAAACTCTTTCTCAACACGCGCACGTGCGGCCAGGCCCAATTGCCTTCGCAATTCCGGCTCTTCAAGCACACGTGTAATCGCAACCGCTAATGCCTCCGGATCGCGCGGGGGTACGAGCAAACCGGTCACGCCGTCTTCGATAATTTCAGGCAATCCGCCGACGCGCGTCGCTACAACCGCGCGCGCCGCGGCCATCGCCTCCAGCCCGGCAATACTTGTCGCTTCTTTCAATGAAGGTATAGCTACAATATCGGCATCAGCGTAGAAGGCGGGCAGTTCGTCATTGCTGCGACTACCGAGGAAGACTATCGAATCCTGCAAGCCCAATTCGCAGGCGCGCGCTTCCAATTTCTGCCTCTCTGGACCGTCGCCAACAATGACCACTGAGATCCGCTCGAGGCGTTGTCGGATCAAAGGGAGGCTTTCCATAAGAAATTCGACTCCGTTTTTCGGTACCAAACGACGGGGACATAAAATCAGAACGTGGTCAGACGGAATGTTACATAGCTCACGCAAGGTGCCGCGCGCAACGTTCGGGGAAAATTTATTCGCGTCGACCGCGTTGGGAATATAAGCGCTTCGGTTGCTGCTCACTCCCAGTTGTCGCGCGACGTTCAACAGCTCGGTGCTAGGCGCGATGATTCCCTGGAACGGCCTCAGCGCCAGCTCCAGCTTCCGTCGAGACTCAGATTGTTCAGACATGATCAAAAACCGAGACTCATGAACGGTGTAGACCGTCGGGACAAATTTGTTGATGACGAACGCCGTGAAAGCATCGGGCCAAAACGTATGGTAGTGCACCACGTCCGCTTGTCCTCGCGCGCGCAACGCGATCAAAAGCGCAGTTGAGAACGCGAGATACTGCGCGGTCAACATCTTCGGCAGATTTAGTTGAGGAACGCGAGTTACATTAAGGCCTGCGAGGGTGTCGCGGATGCGCTCGGCCTTGTTCCGGCGCGCTGTGACGACTCTCACTTGATTTCCTTGTGCCGCAAGTGACTGCGCGAGATTAGTCACATGCGCTTCGATCCCGCCAACCTGTGGCGGAAAACTGTTTGAGAGCATTACCACGCGCATCGCTTGTTCGTTTCTCTGCTCAACTTCTTAATTGCGGATGACGGACTCATAAACAGCCAGCGTCTGTGAAACGACCCGGTCGATCGTAAATTCAGATCGCACTCGCTCGCGTCCGGCGTGGCCCAGGCGCGCGCGCAGGTCAGGGTCGCGCAGCAACTGGACAATCGCATCGGCAAGAGCGTCCGCGTTTCCCGGAGGCACTAGAATGCCAGTAACTCCGTCTTCCACCACTTCAGGCAAGCCGCCCACATTTGTAGCAACAACCGGCAACCCGAACGCCATGGCTTCGATTACACTAATGCCGAAAGTCTCATAATATGACGGCATTACAAACACGCTGGCGCGACGATAAGAATCAGCCAGCTGTTGCCAGGGAACATGTCCCAGAAGCCGAACATGGTCTCGCGTTGCATTCTTCCCCAGCGCGCTCGCGAGTGAATGATCATCAATCGAATTATGACGGCCACCTGCCATAACGTATTCAACATCCGGAAACCGTGACGCAACTTGATTTACTGATCGCAACAACTCCAGACTTCCCTTATTCAATTCAATGCGGCCAGTGTAAAGGACAACAGGTTTAGCCGGTTCGACTCTCGGCTGCTCCAATGCTCGTTTCAGCAGCATCGGTGAGATGGGGTTGGGAATTACGTGAATGGCCGCTTCGGGAAGCGAAAGATCTTTGCCTAGCTCTCTTGCCTGGAATTTACTTACCGCGGTAATTGCGTTTGCGCGCCGCATTCCAGCAAGTTGCAGTCTTCGGCCCAATCGATCTCCCCACGCCACGCGCTTACCGCTGACTCGTTTGATTGACAGGGCGTTGCCATGGCCACGAACAACCACTGGCGGCTTTTCACCGGGCGCTGACTGGTGAAGCGCAATGTTTTCTCCGGTCTCCACCAGATCCACCGGGTCCTGCTGATTCAGCTCTGCCAGTGCTGACCACGCACAACGCGACCATTCAATTTCTCTAACCGGCATCGCAAACGATTTGGCGAATGGCAGGCCTCGATAAAGGAACCAATGCAAGTTTGGTCTGGCGACCTGAATCATACGCATACGGCCATTACGGACACCCGGCTCACCGAGGGCAATAACCGAAACACGATGTCCTCGTTCAAGTAACGCATCGGCCATTGCGCTGACATATGATTCAGCGCCGCCTCCGGCTGATGCGGAATGAAAAGCTGAAAGCAAAAAAGAGATATGCATTCGTTGGTGAGATCTACCACGGTCCCGCGGCCTGCGTCTTCTTGCGTGCCGCAAACATGACATGCCCGGCAAATTCGAGTGGCGCCGTCTGCGTGAGCCATCGCATGGTATGACCATCGCCACGTCCGACCAACGATCGAAGCCAGCTCGCAAGAAAAATGAGCATCGCCAGCGGCGCCAACGCAACGAGAATCGTTGGGACCGCCAACCGATCGGCAAATGGAATCCCGCAGCGCCGCAGCCAAGTCCACAACATCAGGATAAATCCGTTCAGGCCTGCCTTGATCTCAACATCCGCGAAACCATTCTTCCGCAACAGTCGCTCGAGAATAAGAGGACTGAGGTTGAAGTACGTACGACCATGAACGGGTTCAAGAAACGAAACGCTGCCACAAAACACTCCGCCCTGTTCAAGCACGCGTGCCGCCTCATTGATCAAAACTTCGGGTTGCTCCACGTACTCCATGACTTGCCACATCACTATTGCGGCGACACTCTGCTCAGCGACTGGCAATGCGTTACCGTTCGACAAGACTACACACGACTCCGAACGTCGTTGATCCAGACCAAGCCACTTATAGCCTCGCGTTTGAATAAGATTGCGATGGCGTCCGTCGCCGCAGCCGACATCCAAACAATAACCCTCGCCTGGGGGCAGAACTTCATTGAGATCATGCCAACTGAAGGTCTTTAAGAATTTGCCAAAATCGCGAAATTTGATCCTTGGATCCTTTCGGACGAGCGGATGACCGGCACGAACCTCCAAACCCATAAGTCGCTTTGCCGCAGGGATTGGGATTTCCCAATAGCGCTCCCCCGGGTGTCCATTACCAACCGAGGAGCCGAAACTACTCAATCGCTTTTCAAGTGCAGCTGGTGAACCACCCAAGCCGCGAACCTGCGAGACATAAATAGCGGACGCGCGACTTTTGGGGCCGACGACAATAGGAACAACTTTCGGCTGCCATTCCTTTTGCCCATTAACCTCGTAAGCTT
Source organism: Pyrinomonadaceae bacterium (assembly GCA_036560225.1). Lineage (GTDB taxonomy): Bacteria > Acidobacteriota > Blastocatellia > Pyrinomonadales > Pyrinomonadaceae > PSRF01. Next base: position 6,162 of record DATBRN010000363.1, read on the forward strand.
CGGCGTATGGGTAATCCTCGTAGAAACGAACTTCCTTTCCTGAAGCGCGCAGTTCCAATCCCACATCGAAAAGTATTTGATGATCGACGTGATGTCCGATGGAGAGGGGGAAATATGAAATTGCCGTTTCGGGCGACTCCTCTAAATGAGTGCGCACTCTTTGCGCAATTTCATCTATCATTTTCCGATCTTCGGTTGACACGTCACCGGTTAACTCTTCGTTGGCCCCATAAAGCGGATACCCATTGACAGCGCTTCTATAGGGCGCCTCCACATAATCCCAATGTTCGAAGGCGGTGAGCCCGAGTTCACGCATCGCTTCGCTATCTTCGCGCCAGCGTTCCTCGATCGCGTTCACAGGTAAATGCCATTTGGCGTGAAGGTGGCGCGCATATGCTGAATACCGAGGGGTCTCGGGGATTCCAGCAAACACACCGATCACCTCGACTGGCTTGCCCTGCGATACCAATGAATGGATGGTTCCTCCGCAAGACAAGACAACGTCATCTGCATGCGGTGAAAAGAATATGTGCGGACCGTGTTCGCTCAAGAAACTAATTTCCCGTATTGCTGTGCTCAACTGGATTCCAACTCGTTAGGGCCCTCGGTCGGCGGCGAGAGGTTATTCTCACTGCCACCCTGGCCGTGTTGTAGTTAAGCGTAAACTCAAGCGCTCTCTTCCAGCTCTTCAGATAACTCGTTTTCGTCATCAAATGCTTGCCCTTCATGATGAGACAGGTACCGGGTTCGAGAATTTCTATTTCGCTGATCGCGCGCTCGATGAATTCAGGTCGAAGGTTCTGCATACAGTCCATATGGGTCAGACCACCCTCGCAAGCCTGCAGTCTGTACGAGCGTTGACAAGGGCTGCACGTGTTCGGAGACAAGACGGCTATACATTTCCCGTCCGGATAAATCCAGGGATGCAAAAGAACAGGAGAAGACGTGCCATGCAACGAAATGAGCGGTACTCCACTCGTCGCGGCGGCATGCATGGCGCCTCCGTCAGTCGTTACGAGAAGCTTCAGCACACCGCATAGCGCAGTGAATTCAGCAAGTGAGTCAGTAACAACGAAAGGTGCGTTTGTCTCGTCGGCTAATCGTTCCACGTTGGGGCGATCGGTACGGCCGCCGATCAGAACGGCCTGTGAGACGCCGACGCGATCAATTAGTGCTTTCCAATGTTCGATTGGCCACTGTCTATTCACCATCGCCTGAAATTCATTCATCGGCGTGTTGATAAACAACCCAACCTTCCCTCTCTGTTGCGCGAATTGAGATGCATCACCTCGAGGACAGTATGGCGTCGGTGCTCGGCCTTCATAGCCAGTTTCACACGCCAACTCCATGTTCAGTTCCACTTGATGCTTATAGAAAAGTACATGTGAGTATTGCCCGTTCCACTTATTCGTAAAAGAGCGTCGCCGACTCGCATAGAGACGATCAGCACTGATCACGTTCGGATGATTCTCAAAATGGCGACGCACATCGCTATCTCCACACAGAACCGGAAGCACTACCAGATCAAAACCAGATAGATCAGTCTCCAGATTGTAGTTCTCGATCGAGTCAAAAGTATTGAAACCCTCCAGCACAGGATGATTTGGTAGTTGAGACAAGAGTGTGAAATGCGCGTCCGGATATGAACCTCGCAGTGCTCTGTACAAGGGAGTGGCCAGAATCGTGTCCCCGAGTTCCAGGGGCGCGAACGTAGCCAGCGTGCGAATGTGCTCAGGTATCAAACTGAGTCTAGTGCCGTGTTTTGAGAGCAAGCGGATCCTCGGCGCCACCGAGTGCCATAATCAAGTGTGTGCGCATGCGACCTAACCGTTGCACCAGCCGATAAAATCCGGCTTCGGCCGCCATGCGGTTGCCAGTGAGCAGCCCGTAGAACGTCTCGAAAAGAAACCGCATGGACCGTCGCGAGTTCCGGTAAAACTCAGCCCAGGCACCTGGCGCCTGTTCGTTGTCTTTACTGGTGCCTTCGAGCAAGGGTTGTGATGCGCCATCCCAGAATAATCGCCGTAGTAGAAAACGGCGTGTCTGCCGTTCTTTTGGTACCGGATGAAAGACTCGCGCCCTGGGCTGGTAATAAATGCCAAGACCATTCGCAATTAGACGATTGAAGATATCGTTGTCTTCTCCGCCGAGCAGCGCTTTCCGTCTATGCCCAAGATCTGTTCGCATTCCGCCAAGATTTAGCAATGTCTCGCGATGGAACAATGAATTCGTCGTTAAGAGATAGCCATCCGCATCCAGAAAACGCGGTACGTCGCCCATCTCGTAACGGCACAAAAGCGATTCAAAGCGGTCCGGAAACCAATCCGGTCGCTTGCCTTCCCATACCAGGGACACGGGGCCCACCACGCACTTAGGTCGAGGACTGACAGATTGAATTGGCGCCAGAAGATTTCCTAACCAATTCGGGTCGGCCCAGGCGTCATCATCAATGAAGGCCAGGTACTCGCCGTGAGCTTCGCCAAGCGCGCGATTACGCGCATGCGCGATTCCCGGTTTTGGCTCGACGACGTAACGGATGCGATTGTCTTCAAGTTGCAGCGCTGCCACCAGATCGCGTGTTCCATCCGTCGAACCGTTATCTACAATAAGGATCTCCGCTTCATCGGTAGCCGGTATCTGATTCGTCACCGAATCAAGAACGCGACTTAAGAGTGAGGCACGGTTATAAGTGCAGATTGCTACTGATAGCATCGTTAGTTGATTTCACCTCGAACAGGCGACCACGCAGGGCGCCATCCGATTCTTCGTGCAACAACTTGAGTGACTCTGGTATCTGCGCGCCATTACCAAAAAGCATATCGTTCAGTGGTGTAGGCACATCTTGCGTTGAGACATAGATATAATTCGCGTGGTTTCGTTGCGCATACTTCATTACGTCGGCAGGTTCGCCAGCTGGCATCCACCGGTGCTGGCTGTTCGCAAAGAACGCCAGATCCGGATTTTGCGAAAGGATGGCAGCTGGCGAAAGCTTCTCAGCCTCCAACCAACGTGCCGTGCTTCGAGCTAACACGCTCGGATCGCTTTGCGGGATTTGAGTAGCGAGACGATACCCATATGACAGAACAAATGCTGCGATAAGTGCCAGCGGAACGAACGCCGCGAGCGGTTTAGCACCCGGACGAAGTTTAGTTTCGACGAGTTTATGAATCGTCACTATGATTAGGACTAGCCAAATAAGAAACGCTGGCGTCGCCTGCAGAAGGTAGCGGTCTTCAATATGAAGAAATGGCAAGAACAAAAGCCACGAAGCCAAAACAACAGGCCAAGCGGCCACCAGCTGAAACCCGCGCACGGCTCGGCTAATATTTTTTGAGAAGCAAAGAATTCCGCCAACTATAAGAAGAATCAGGACAAGCAAAGATGGACCGAGCAAGTAGAGCAGCCGTTCAATTTCAGTGTGCGCGAAAAATATATATCTCTTCTGGACGGCGAGAACAGTCATCTCAGATCCTGGCTGTGGGACGGAAGAACCATCTGGCCTCACCTGATTGATTAAGAGCACGTTGGAAAGCTTGCCTTCATAAAGTGACTGAGATTGAGCCAACAAAGGCCCCAGGCGTCCTGAGCTTGGGCTTCCGGTTTCTCGATAAACCCAGGCGTGGTATGGCAACGCTACTAGCAGAAATCCAGACAGGATGACTAATGCTCTTTTTCGGCCAGGGTGAATTTTGATGAAGGTAAGAATGGTAACCGCCCCGACAACCAGGATCGCTTCAGGCCGCGTCAGGTAGGCAAGTCCAAGGAGTAACCCACCCAGTGCAGCGCGGAACCAGGAGCGGTGTTGCGGACGAAAAAGCATGGCCACGCCCAGCATTATCAAGCCCAGATAGAGACCTTCGCTCAGAGCCCAGAAACCGCTCCACACGCGTAACGGCAACAGCGCAAATAGCAAGGCGGCAGTGAATGAAATCCTCAGCGAGTAGCGCGAACGAAGTAACCAATAGAAAGCAACCACAGCAGTAGTGGCGCCGGCAAGCGAGACCAACCTCGCGACATTTTCGATGTCCATTGTAGGAATGAGGCGATGCACGATTCCGATTATCAGCGGATATAATGGAGTTAACACGGTAAAGGAATTACCGCTCATATCGCGCAAGCCCTGGCCGTTAGCAAATGTTAGAGCCGCGCGCAAATACTGGTAACTATCACCGGTCAAATAACTCCCGCGATCCCAAAGCGCCAGGCTTGGAACGGCAGAAACCAGCGCGAGCAGCGCCGCTACCGCCCAGTCGCTCGTGACGACAATCGGACGGCTCGCACTGCCCGCGACCGGAAAACTGACTGGCGAAACTAATTCCGATGATTTGAGCATCACGCGTGCTGAATCACCTGCTGGTATAGACTTGTCATCCGTGCGGCGATCTTAGCGCTCGAAAATTCCTCGACAGCGCGATTTCGCGCCGCTGCGCCGATTTGCGCTCGCCGTTCCGGATCCCGAATTAAACTCAAAATTGCTCGAGCCAACTCCGCTGCTTTCCCGGGCTCAACCAACACTCCCGATTTCTCATCTTCTATTATCTCCGCCAAACCACCGGTTCGGCTGGCAATGACAGCTGCGCCGCAGGCCATCGCTTCCGCGCACACATACCCGAACGCTTCCCAAAGAGACGGCACCGCACAGATGGTCGCCTCTTGATAGAAGCGGCGAATGGTCGCTCGCGTAACCGGCTCATCAACAATTCTGATCCGAGGATCGTCGACGAGATTCCCGAGGATCGCGCAGTAGGCGTCGGCTGGCGAGCCACCACTCGTTCCCATCGGTGCGGGAACAAATGTGAACCTCGTTTGGGGAAGGTCTTTCCAGACTGTCGGGATTGCCTGGGCCAGAACATGAATTCCTTTTAGAAATCGCGGGCGACCGACACAGAGCACGTTTGGGTAGGAATCAGATTCCACGGATTGAGTAGTCGGTTTGAAGTGGTCCGTATTGACCGGGTTAGGTATAACAGTGCAACGCTTGAAATCCACTCCGTGTGTCGCTGTCACCAGGGCAGTGCTCGGTGACGTAACATGCGCCGCGCTTCTCATTAGCCGGCGCTCCAACCGCGCGTTGAGTCTCGAACCATTCGCCTGGTTAGGCTCAAAGTCTGCCACCACTCCGCTGCCTGAATGCAAACGCACGATAAGTGGCGGCTTGGAACGAAGGACTGAGTGAAGCAATGGCTCAGCGTGCAGTTCCGGACACTCAATAATATCAATTTGTCGATCGCGCAAGATTTGTCTTAGCTGCATCGCGACAGCCAAACGATAGCCTTCCCACCAACGATTCAAACGCCAGATAATCGGCGTTGAGCTAACATCGAGCGACGGCAGGATTCTAAAAACTTCAACGCCATTCGCCTCGAAGTAATGTTGCCGCTCGTGAAGGGCGCGACTGATAACGATGACCTTGTGGCCGGCGCGCGCCAGAGCGTGCGCCATTTCAAACGTGTAAGTCCCGATTCCGCCCCATCCCGTTTCTTCGGGGTACTCCTGACTTACAAAGCAAATGCTAAGAGTTTCAGCCGTAGTTTTTCCTCGTGCGGGGAAACGCGCTGCGAACTGT
>DATBRN010000364.1:0-4689 GCA_036560225.1 Pyrinomonadaceae bacterium
TTGTAGAGGGTGGCCGTCCAGTTGAAGACCTTGATGGCGGAAGGAATTGCTACAGCAAAACTCAGAAACGAAAAGATCATTCCCGCATAAACTGACTGGCTCGAGACAAAGAGGTGATGACCCCAGACGAGAAAACCAAAGACGGCAATCGCGAGACTGGAGAAAGCGACGAACGAATATCCAAAGATATTCTTGCGAGAGAAATTCGCAATCAATTCGCTCACCACTCCCATACTGGGCAAGACCATGATGTAGACAGCTGGGTGGGAGTAAAACCAAAAGAGGTGCTGGAAAAGGACCGGGTCTCCTCCAATAGCAGGATCGAAAATTCCAACGTGAGCCAGACGTTCAAACGCCAGCAGGAGAATCGTGATGGCGATAACGGGCGTGCCCAAAATCATGACCAAGCTGGTAGCGTAAATAGACCAGATAAACAGTGGCAGCCGAAACCAGGTCATGCCCGGAGCGCGCATGGTGTGAACCGTTACGACGAAATTGAGCCCGGTCAGAATCGACGAAAAGCCACTGATAAAGATGCCGATGCCTGTTGCTACTACGTACGAGTTCGAAAAGGTGGTGCTGTAGGGGGCGTAAAACGTCCAGCCCGTATCAACACCGCCCGCCAACAGCGCGTAGATGGTAATAGTTCCGCCCAGCATGTAGAGGTACCAGCTCAGGAGATTAATCCTGGGAAAGGCCAGGTCTTTTGCACCAATCATTATTGGCACAAAAAAATTGCCGAGCGTTGCCGGTATCGATGGTATCAGGAAGAAAAACACCATGATGATCCCGTGCTGTGTGAATACTTTGTTGTAGGTTGTCGATTGGAGGAGATCCCCCTGGGGGGTCAATAACTCGAGACGAATGAGCATGGCGTAAATGCCGCCGATGAAGAAGAAAAAAGAGATCGATCCGAGGTAGAGAAGGGCAATGCGCTTGTGATCCCTCGTCAGAAGCCACGACTTAAGACCATACTCTGCGTTGAGATAATTGACCTTTGCGGGTTCGGGTATTTCAAATGTTTCCATCGCGTCCTACCTATCCTCGGGAGCGCGGCAGCGTCGGAGTGAGGTCATCTATGAAGTGACGATGGATGTCAAGAACTTTTTTTGCACACTTCAAGCGTGACGCCGCGGCGCCTGCGTTTGTTCTGTCGCTCTGTAGGTCGCTCTTTGACATGAGACTGCTAGTTTTAGTTTTACCGCCGTTTGCGGTCCTCAACTGACCAAGGCTATCAAGCCACGATCAATCATCTATGCGGTCATCGTCCATGAGGTTTACTTCGCACTCGCTGAGAGCAGGAGCGACCTGAGTTACGCGGAGCGCGTATCCCCGAAGTCCTCACTTCCGCGATTACTTGCTTTGCGGTCAGTGAGTTGGCTCCTGCACTCAGCAGAGGCTGGCTGCCCAATCAGTACCTCAGGCAGGTTAGGCCTTTGACCTCGCCGGGCAAGCCGAGCTGCGACGGCTCGACGTCGGAATTCCGCATAGTCGATCTCATCACGCAACATGATGTAAGCGCGGATGAGTAGTTTTCTGGCCGCAGCCACCTTGGCTTTTGGGCGGCCGCGACGCTCTACCAATCGTTTGTAGAAACGCTTTAAGTCCTCGTCTTTCCTGACTGCGGTGTGCGTTGCTTCCACTAATAGGTAGCGGAGCACCCGAGAGCCGGCTTTGCTGATCCCCAGAAAGTGTTGCCGCTCAGCTGAGGAACGTTCCACCGGATCGAAGCCCACATAAGCAGCTACCTTCCGTTGGTTGCGAAAGCGACTGACTGGTTGCAGGGTGTGCACCAGGCAGAGGGCCGTAAGTAAACCAATGCCGGGATGCGTGCGCAGGCGAGTTATACAAACATCGCCTTGGCTCTGGGCCTTAAACCAAACCATCGTTTCCAGCAACTGTTGGTTGAGCGGCTGGAGCAATTGCAGCCAGTGCTCGCGTTGCCAGTGCATCACCGGGGACATCTGAGCGGCGCTGAATTCCGCCTGTCCTTCTTTGGTAAACAAGCGGCTGCCTTTGGCCAGACCTGACTGCAGCGCGATGGCCTGCAAGCTGTTTTTGCTCATCGTGCGGAGCTGGGTGAGCTTCTGCCGATAACGCAGCATGCGTAATACTTCGCGACTCTGCACTGTTGGTCGATGCAAGCGCGGAAACTCATGGTGGACCATTAAGTCGAGAATGAGTTCCGCGTCACGGCGATCATTCTTCTGCCGCCAACGAGCGCGCCGACGAATTTCAGTGGCATCACCGAGCCAGACTTCGCAGCCAAGTTGCTCGAGCAGGGCCTCAAACCACGGGCTGTAACCACTGGCTTCCAGGCCGATGATCACAGGCCCCTGGAACTGCGCGTAGAAAGCACGCACCTTTTCTTTGTCCTCGTGCTTTAATTCACAAGTGACGAGTTCGCCAGTTTCAGTTTTCAAATAACAGATCGTTTGTTGTCGTGCATGAAAGTCAACGCCGATATATATTGTGTTCATAGCGCCTCCTTTCAGTCTCATGTCTTGAGCGACACTGCGCGACTGATCCGTGAGTTTAGCACTCACGGACGGAGGCGCTTGCTTCATAACATCAGTACCACCTTGCTCGCGGTAGCGGGTGGCTCGACTTCACAATTTGAGAACCGACGAACATGTATCGCGACGTCGAGCCACCCGCTACCGAGACTCTTATGAAAATAGAATTCAGAGTGGCTCAAGTTGACTGACCGTTCCATTTTCATGAACGGTGGCGAATCGAGATTCATGATTTACTGTGTGAAAACTCCTAAAGATGCCACCGGCTTGTCCGGTGGAGTCTCACGTTCGTTGCCACTAAAGAAATCTGCCTAACCTACTTGGGATGCCACGGGCTTGCCCCGTGGAGGTTCACGCTGGCTGCTAATTGCCGACGCAAAAAAGCAAATAGCAAGCAGCGTGAGACTCCACCGCGCAAGGCGGTGGCATCTTCAAAAATTGGTTGCTGTACATTTCTAGCAGCCAACGTGAACCTCCCCCGGACAAGCCGGGGGCATCCGGCCGAAATATCAAATCATATATGCAAAACAATCTCGTCGCAGACTCTCTACTTTGCGCGAGACACCGCCGGTTGCTAAGATGGCCCGCTCTTTTTGGGTATGTACATGAAACTTCGTTTGCTTTATCACGGTCACTGCTTCGACGGCGTAGCTTCCGCAGCCACGTTCACGCGTTTCTACAAGGAACGCATCCATCCCGATGCTGAAGTCCGTTACAAGGGTCTACTGCACCGTCCGGGCAACCTCTTTGACATGGCCCTGTTTGATTCCGACGAGAATGCAATTGTAGATTTTAAGTATGCCGCATCGGAGAAGTTGACCTGGTGGTTCGATCATCATGAGTCGGCGTTCCTTTCTCCTGAAGATGAAGCGCATTTTCGCGCAGACAAATCCGGCAGGAAATTCCTGGATGCAACACGAAAATCTTGCACCGAATTCATCGCCGACGTTGCCGCCAGGCAGTTTGGTTTCAACGTCGAACCGATCGAATCGCTGGTGCACTGGGCCCACATCATCGACGGCGCTCTTTATGATTCACCAGCGCAATGTGTCGAGTTGAAAGAGCCGGCGCTGCAACTGATGCATGTTATTGAGGCCGATCCGTACGACAATTTCATCGAACAGATTATTCGCGACCTGACCGTGCAGTCGCTCGAAGAAGTGGCGACAAGCGCCGAGGTGCAGCGGCGCTTCGAGCCCATTTTGAAGCAGCACCTTGAAACGTTGGAAACTGTCAGACGAAAAGCGTCATATGCAAATGGCGTCGTGCAATTTGATCTGATTGACGAAGGTTACGAAGGCTTCAACAAGTTCATTCCTTATTACCTTTATCCTGAAACAACTTACTCAGTCGCGCTCACACGCGGAGCGCAACGGACAAAGATCTCAGTCGGGTCGAATCCCTGGTCGCCACGTCCGCGCACTCACAACATCGCGAAAATCTGCGAACGCTATGGTGGCGGCGGCCATGCGGTCGTGGGTGCCGTGTCGTTTAAGCCTGAGGAGGTTTCAGAAGCGCGCGAAGCCGTCAAGGAGATCGTGGCGGAGCTTTCAACGTAATGCCATCCACAGATTACGCCGATTACACCGAATTAAGAATAGCAGTGTAGAGGTTCACAAACTGACTCGGTTTTACTGTGGTCTGAATCTGCTCGACCTTCGCAATCTGTCAATATTACGATGACGTCCACCTCAATCGAAGCACAATGGCAATCACAAACTGAGGGACGGCGTCGTATTATCAGGCTCATGCTGTTTGTTGTACTCGCCTTCGCTTTCAGTCTGGTCGCACTTTGGTTCTGGTTGACGCAGCCGCTGTTCTCAGGTGCAATTGCTAAGACTCAAAGAACAGTGGATCCCTCTCGCTTGGAAGCACACGTTCGAAAGCTTTCGATAGAATTAGCTCCCCGTGATGAAAGCCACATTGAAAACCTCGATCGGGTTGCGGCTTACATCAAGAATGAGTTCTCCCAAACCGGCGCAACTGTGTCAGAACAACCTTATCGCGTAGAAGGGAAGAGTTACCGCAATGTCATTACACACTTTGGTCCGGACACAGCTGAACGTATTGTTATCGGCGCACACTATGACACAGCCGGACCTTTGCCCGGAGCCGACGATAACGCGAGTGGAGTGGCTGGATTGATCGAGCTAGCTCACTTGCTTGGCAAACA
>DATBRN010000365.1:0-5862 GCA_036560225.1 Pyrinomonadaceae bacterium
CAATGGCACGACTTGGTGCGAGTGTTCCTGGACGGCGCTCGCGCTGCGGCAGCGATGGGGCAGGCGCCTGAGCGGTTGGCGCTCGAGGTACAGCCGGGCGTGACAATGGCCGACGAGCTGAACAGTGTGGCGGTACATAACGCATATCACCTCGGCAAGATCGTTGCGTTGCGGCAGCGGATCGGCGCGTGGCCGCCCAACTAGACCTAAACGATATTAAGGCCGCGGTTGAACAAAGACGATCGATTGCGGCTTACTATTCAGCCATTTTGGCTAAGGAGGAACGATGAAAATCCAACGAGTTGCTATTGCCCTTACGATCATCAACTTGGTGCTGTTGACATTTCAACTGGCGCAATCGTATCGCGCGCACGCGGAAGACGTTGCCCCTCTGCTTCGCGGCCGAGCGCTTCAAATCGTCGACGACCAGAATCGAACGCGAGCGGAAATTCTGGTGCACGGGCCAGAGACTGTTGACGGCAAAACTTATCCCGGCGCGGTGCTCTTTCGCATGGCCGATCCGAAAAGCGGTCCGGTGGTGAAGATGACCGCCTCAGAAGAAGGAGCGGCGCTTGGACTGTCAGATGATGGTAATGGCGCCGTACAGCTTTACGCTAATCGACGCAAGGGCAATTATCTGCGAGTTGCCAACAAAGAGGGTCGCGAACAATTCATTAAACCTTAGATGCCATTTCTTCGACGCCGCACAACAAATCGTTGGACGTGAGCGGCCTAAGAATGGATCTTTTCGTTACCCTCGCCGGGCAGTGAACAACATGGACCCTGAACTCGAAGAGTACCGGAAAGTCGTCCGTGACGAATGGACCAACGATGACACCGTGACCGCATGGGCGCGCTGGCATGCGAAGATCACAGAGCAGCAGGTCAACATGCGCGAAGCGCTCATTCAGCATGCGCGTCTCGAGCCTGGAATGCGCGTGCTCGACCTGGCGTGCGGAACGGGCGACCCCGCTCTCGAGATTGCCCGCAGGGTCGGGCCCAGCGGTCACGTCACTGCGACGGATCTCAGCCCGCAGATGGTGGACGAGTGCAGAAAGAACGCATCTGCAGCAGGAATTGCCAACATGGACTTCGCCACGGCGGATGCCGAGAATCTACAGTTTGGTCCGGAGTGCTTTGATCGTGTGACGTCACGGCTTGGCGCGATGTACTTCGTCGATGTGCAGCGCGCCCTCGCCGAGATCAAGCGCGTGCTGGTAACAGGAGGAATCGTCACATTACAGGTCTGGGGCCCGCCCGACGAGAGCCCGTACTTCATGAATGCTGTGGGGCCCTTTGCACGACGGCTCTCTCCGCCTCCGCCGCCTGCCGACGCGCCGACCCCAGTGCGCTTCGCGCCTCCTGGGAAACTCGCCGATGCGCTCGCCGCCGCCGGCTTCTTCGACACGCGCGAAGATCGCCGCAGCATGGTACTACCATGGCCGGGCTCGCCAAACGAGCTCTGGCAGCACCTGTACGATATCGCCATTCCGCTCCGACCGCTTTTCGACGGACTGTCCGGCGACGAGCGCTCGGCCGCCATCGGCGAGTCGGTCGCGGGCTACGCCAAATACTATGATGGCAAGACCGTGAACGTGCCCGCGTCGATTGTCACGGTCTCCGCGCGCACCTAGTCCGCTCTTTGGGAACGGCGTTCCTACGACCTAGAGGATCTGGCGACTGAATACTTACTGATGCGCACTGGCGAGCCGCTCAAGCGCAACGTTCGGTTGCTTAAGGTGTAAGCTCATGAAAGGCATTCCAAAACCAATGTTGATGGGCATGGCAGGAGGACTAGTTGCCACTATTCCTTTGTTGTGCCTTGTGGCCACGTCGGCGTTGGGTATCTACGAGACGCCTCCGATTGCTCGCGCCCTGTTCCCTTACGCCGCGGCAATCGATCTATCAACTAACAGTAGCCTGCTAATTCTGAGCTTTCTGTTTCTGCAGTACCGTTTCTATGGCGCTGTCCTTGGCCTTCGCGGAGTCAAAGAAAGTATCGAAGCTTCACTCTGATTGTGATGTTAGTTCTAATAGTTAGCTCCCATGTTGCGGCGGTGAAGTCGGCGAATGCAGCCGACGCAAGGTGGGTTGAATCCTTGGCGGCGGAATAACAAGCTTAGTCACGACGCAACCGAACAAGCGCCTGGAGCGGAGTCGCCGGTGAGTAGCCTTTATCGGTAGTTGCGTGGGGAGCCGCTCAAGGGCAACGTTATGTTGCTTGAAAGAAGTCAATAGTCAACGTTAGCGTTCGGTATAGAACGGGAGCGCCAGCGACCGAATTCAGAATCGTTAAAATCAATCCGCAGACCTACTGAGTATTTATCTTGACCGCTGTTAAATAGGCTTGCTCAGTCGTGGGTCCCAACCGTTCTGCTTACGATTCTTGAATTCGGTCGCTGGCGCTCCCGTTCTATACTGAGTCGTTTCCTTTCAGAGCCGTTATACTCACAATCGCTAACAAGCGCTTGCAGCGGACTCGCCGGTGAGTAGCCTTTATTCGTAGTTGTGTGGGCGAGCCGCAAGCGCAACGTTTTGCGGCTTCCTCAGCTTTTGGAAACGACCTATTATCCTCACCGATGAAAGTAAAAGAGATCATCAAACTTCTTGAGCAGGATGGATGGTATCTGGCAAGAACGAAAGGTAGTCATCGTCAATTTAAGCATCCAGAGAAAGCTGGAGTTGTTACTGTGGCTGGTAAAGAAAGCCTTGATCTTGAAGCAGGCTGGGATGAAGCAACGAGAGGACTTAAAAATGAGATACGCAGTTATCGTAGAAGACGGTGAGAGTAGTTTCGGCGCGCACGTGCCGGATTTGCCCGGCTGCGTTGCAGTAGCGGAGACAAAGCAAGAAGTGTTGAAGTTGATCCAAGAGGCGATCGAATTTCATTTGGAAGGATTGCGCGATGATGGCCAACCGATTCCTCCCCCATCTTCAAGTGTGGAGTATGTAGATGTGCGCGCCGCATAACACGCGCTTGGAGCGGACTCGCCGGTGAGTAGTCTTTATTCGCAGTTGCGTGGGCGAGCCGCTCAAGCGCAGCGTTGGGCTGCTTCCTCTTGAACAACTCTTCCAGAACATGCTGAGCAAAAAAGTCCGACAATTTATTCTCTTAACATTCCTAATTAGTTGGTCAGTGGCTTTGGCCGCATACCTGCTTCACATAACATACGGCTCAATCCTGAGCTTAGTCATTCTCGCAGTTTGTTATATGCCCGCACCCGCTTATGCCACTTTGATCTTACAGAAGCTGGTCTATCGCGGTACATTGACGCCATACGGGTTCACGCTCAAGAACTTATCGTGGCGTTGGCTTTTGATCGCTACCGTCGGATTTGCATGGTTCATCGTCCTGGGAACATTTGTGGTAATTGGCATATTGGGAAACCTATTCGGACTAGCTCTCTTTGGCAGAATTGATTTCAGCGAAGCTGCAGTCTTACACCAGATCACGATCTTTACGCACGGGGCTTTTGGCGACATGCCCCAACATTTTCCCATTCCGCCGGTTGTCACCTTTCTGCTAAGCCTGGTCCAAGGTGTCATCGCCGGGTTTACCGTTAATCTGCCATTCGCTTTTGGGGAGGAGTTAGGTTGGCGCGGTTTGTTGTTGAGAGAAACACAAAAGTCGGGCTTCGTGAGAAGCAACTTATTTATTGGTGTGGTGTGGGGATTATGGCACGCACCGATCATTGTGCAGGGACACAACTATCCGGGCCATCCGGTAGCGGGAATATTTATGATGACGTTATTTACCATATCTCTGTCTTTACCGATGGCCTATTGCCGGTTTAAGTCAAAGACTATTCTGGGGCCAAGTGCACTTCACGGAATGTTCAACCCGCTGGGGATGTTGACGGCGTTCTTCGTGATAGGCGCAAGCCCGCTCTATGGTTTTGTGGCAGGCATCGCTGGTATTGCGGTCGTCTTGTTGTTGACCGTCGGTATATATTTCCTCGATAAGAAATTTGTCCGAGACTATCAGACACTGTGAGTTGAAGGTGGAGGTAGAGCAGGCCGCTCGACGAGTTCCGCGGTTGGGGCCTATCCGTGTCTGGCGTTCATGACGTGATCAGCGCAGAGCACGATTTCGTCATTACCAGAGCGATATCCGTGCGCACGTGAGCGTCCCGCCACCCAACTCTTTGTTGGATCCGGAGGCGCGGATCGTGCGGTCTTTGATTTGATTGCAGGATTTCGAGGTTGTTGGGTTATCGCCGCGCTTTGTCAACTCTGTCGCGGCGGACAAAATGGAATTGAGCGAGGACGGATTTTGTCCGCCTGAGGATAGAAACATGAAACGAAAAGCGATTACGAACATCTGTACGATTCCCGCCGCTTTGTTTCTTCTCCTGATTGGAATCGTTCACAGCATCGTTAACGTCTCAGGGTTACAGCGGGCGCTCGCGCGCGGCGAGATCGCTGCCCGCTTTGGCCAGCCTGTTCTTGCTAACGCCGCGTTCTCGGGCCTCTTCATGAGTTTGCTTGGCCTCCTTGTGCTGCTGGTGCTGCCCGGACTACGCGCGGGGAGCCGCCAGGCTTGGCGCGTAGCCACAGCGATTGGGACCTTCATAGGGCTCCTCGGCGTTGTCGGCTACATATGGGTTCCAACGAAACCGTTAATCCTGATCTTCCTGTTCTTTGGCGCTCTGATGGCTGCTCCGTTTCTGATCTGGAGACGGGAGTTCCCTAACCCATGATGACCACACATGACGGAAAAGGAATGGGAAAGCTGTCGAGCCGCCCTACTGCCGTTATTCCGTCGTTTCGTGCACTCTTGAGTCTGCTTTTGATCTTAGGAGCGCCGCTTAGGTCGGTCTTTACTCAACAGTCGCAGAAAGATTTTGCGCCGTTAGAAAAAGCGGCCCTCGACGAACTTCGTGAAACGAATACACCCGGTGCCGCGGTGGCTGTAGTGAGCGGCGACCGGATCGTTTATGTAAAAGGCTTCGGCGTGTCAAATGTGGAAACCGGAACTCCGGTTGAACCTGCGATGCTTTTTCGCACAGGCTCGGTGGGTAAGATGTTCACGGCTGCCTTGTTAACAAGTCTTGCCGAAGAGGGAAAGATCAAACTTGATGAGCCGATTGGTAATTACATCAGAGGGCTCAGTCCGAAACTATCGCAAGTTACGTCCCATCAATTGCTCAGTGGTACTGCCGGTCTGATTGATGGAGAACCTCTCTACGGACCGCAAGATGAGTCAGCCCTGGCGAAGACGGTGCGTTCCTGGAACGACGACATCTTTTTTCTTGAACCGGGCAAGCTTTATTCATATTCGAATCTTGGTTTCATCATTGCCGGCCTGGTGGCTGAAGAAATTGGCAGTAAAAGTTACGCTGACTTGATGAGTGAACGCATCTTCGCCCCGCTGGGGATGAAAAGCACCACCTTCCGTCCCACAATGGCGATGACGCGTCCTCTTTCGCAAGGTCATGACTCCGACAGTAATTCTAAGCCGGTCGTGCATAGGCCATTCGTGGAGAGTACCCCGTCATGGCCTGCCGGCTTCATGTATTCTAACGTTTATGATCTTGCGCGCTTCGCTATTGCGTTTATGAATGGTGGCAAGATCGATGGCCGGCAAGTTCTTTCACCAGCAGTGATCGCCATGATGTCGACACCTCGCGCTGATATCCTCGGCGAGAACCCCAGCGGCTGGCCCAGAAATTCAAAGTACGGCTACGGACTGATCATACATAACTTTCGCGGCGTCCGGATGGTTTGGCATGGTGGTTCAATAGCAGGCTTCGGCGCGATGTTTGTGATGGCGCCGCAGCAACGTTTCGCCGTCATCATACTTTGTAACAAGACCGCTCGGTGGATGTTTCAAACTGCCGAAAAGGCGATGGAGATAATGTT
>DATBRN010000366.1:0-3500 GCA_036560225.1 Pyrinomonadaceae bacterium
TCTTGCTTGGCGGTCACCTTATAGCTGTGCGTATGGGATTCGACCAGGCACTCTCAGCTCACCTATTGTCTTTCTTCTTTCTCGTGATCATGGGATCCGACACAGGGGCCTATTACGTCGGAAAAGCCTTCGGTAAGCATAAGCTCGCGCCAGCTATTAGTCCCGGGAAAACCTGGGAGGGAGTAGTCGGCGGTCTCGCTACTGCATTATTGCTTGCCGCAATTTCCCACTACTGGTTTTTTCGGGAGTTGCCATTAAAGTGGGCGCTCCCTCTTGCGGCGATGATGACGATACTGGGGATCTTTGGTGACTTGACCGAAAGCGCACTTAAACGCGGTGCGGGAGCTAAAGATGCGGCAAAAACCCTTCCCGGACATGGTGGTCTATTGGATCGGCTGGATAGCTTGCTGTTCAATGCGCCGGTCATCTACTATTTCGGTCGCATTTACTTCGGTAGCTGAAATCCAGCCTTCGAGCCATGACTACTAAGAAACTAATCATCATTGTTTCATCCATTGTCATTGCGATTGTGCTCTTGATTGTTATCTTCGTAGGAGCAATCGTTGGCTTGGCTCTCTATTCTGTGGGAAACAGTGAGGCTGCCGTTACGGCGAAAGACTTCCTGCGGCATAATGGACGGCTTAAGCAGGAGATCGGCGAGGTGAAGGATTTTGGCAAGTTCGTGACCGGCAACATCAATCTCCGCAATGGAGACGGCGAGGCAACCGTGAACCTGAAGGTAATTGGAGATCGAGGCACCGTTAACGCCTCAGTCGAATTGATCTATCGCAACGGTCGCGCCTGGCATGTAACGGCAGCATCGTATAAAGCACAGTCTGGCCAGACTGTTGAGCTGCTTAACCCTTACGAATCTCGTAGACACATTTCGCGGTTAGTCTCGTCTTTATGAATACCAAGGGCGTAGCCATCCTCGGCTCTACGGGCTCGATCGGCTGCAATACATTGCGGGTAATCGAATCGTTGGGCAGCAAGAGATTTCGTGTTGTCGCCCTGGGCGCCGGACGAAAGACCGAAGTGCTCGCCGATCAAATTGCCCGCTATCTGCCCGAGCTTGTGTCGGTCGAGACAGAAGCAGCCGCACACGACCTCCGTGCGGAACTATTCAAGCGAAATGTCGACCTGCCCCGCCTGGTCGTCGGCGAACCAGGTCTGGTTGAAGTCGCGACCCATTCAGAGGCTGATTGCGTTGTTTCTGCCACTGTAGGAGCCGTGGGTTTCGTTCCCACACTTCGAGCCCTTGAAGCCGGCAAGCGAGTGGCCCTTGCCAACAAAGAAACGTTGGTGATGGCGGGCGAGTTAATGACCCGGGCCGCGAGCGCAGCAGGCGCGGAACTATT
Organism: Pyrinomonadaceae bacterium; assembly: GCA_036560225.1. Classification (GTDB taxonomy): domain Bacteria; phylum Acidobacteriota; class Blastocatellia; order Pyrinomonadales; family Pyrinomonadaceae; genus PSRF01. Next base: position 1,359 of record DATBRN010000366.1, read on the forward strand.
ACCCGTTGACTCTGAACATAATGCGCTTCATCAGTGTCTGCGGGGGGAAAAACGTGCCGAGGTTCGACGCATCATCTTGACTGCGTCTGGAGGACCGTTTCGCACAAAGACCAAAGCCGAGATGCAGCATGCTAGTGTCTCAGAAGCATTGCGCCATCCCACCTGGAACATGGGGGCCAAGATTACGATCGACTCGGCAACTTTGATGAATAAGGGACTCGAAGTGATCGAAGCCCACTGGCTATTTGGTTTCGAGCCGGACCAGATTGGAATTGTCGTGCATCCCGAGTCGATCGTGCATTCGATGATCGAACTCGTTGACGGATCTGTGATCGCCCAGATGGGCGTCGCTGATATGCGCCATGCTATTCAATATGCACTAACTTATCCAGAGCGACATTCGTGCGAGCTTCCCGCCTTGGATTTGACCGCGCTCAGCACCCTCCATTTTGAAGCTCCCGACTTTGATCGTTTTCCGTGCATTGCGCTCGCCTATCGCGCGCTTCGCGAAGGAGGCACGTCACCCACTGTGATGAACGCTGCCAATGAGGAGGCTGTGCAGGGTTTTATTGAGCAGCGAATCTGTTTGACTGACGTTCCTCGCGTGATCGAAGCAGTAATGAATAAGCATCCCACCCAGCCGGCCATGGAACTCGGAACTGTTTTGGAAGCCGACCGGTCCGCTCGCCTTTCCGCAACCGCTGAAATCGACCAGTTCGCCAATTCCCCCGAACTACTCGCCAAACGAGCTGTTTGACGCCCGCTTTACCGCCGCGTAAACTCATTTCTGGCGCCAGAGCATGGCGGTCCGCGTAACCGATGCTTTCAAGCTCTTAATCTGGGAAGAGAGTTCTATTTAATGAGTGGTGTAATTTACATTCTTGCGTTCATTTTCATACTTGGCTCTGCCGTAGTGCTACACGAATTTGGCCATTTTATCGTAGCAAAGCTATTGAAGATTCGAGTGGAAACCTTCTCAGTCGGTTTCGGGCCGCGCTTGTTTGGCAGGAAATGGGGCAACACTGATTATCGCGTGTCAGCTATTCCGCTAGGTGGTTATGTCAAGCTTGGAGGTGATGAGTCGAATGCACCTCTCGAAGGAAAGGGCAATTCCGATATTCCTGCCGCGGAAATGTTTAATCTGCGCCCCCGTTGGCAGCGCATTCTGGTAGCTTTGGCGGGTCCCGTAATGAATGTCTTGACTGCGCTTACGATTGCTCTGGCGGGTGCTTTCATGTATGGCGTGCCGGCGACGCCCGCGCCGATTGTTAGTTATGTTTTCCGAGGTGGAGCTGCGGAAGCCGCTGGGATGCAAGCGGCGGATCGCATAATTTCTTTCAACGGCAGCGATAATCCTAAATGGGACACCATGCGAGGCGATGCCTTACTTTCTCCCGGTCAGCCATTGCCGGTGGTTGTGGAAAGAGGCGGCGAGCGCATCCCGCTAACTATCAGGCCAACACCGCGCACGGAGGACGGCGAAACCGCTGGTACGCTGGATTTTATCCCTGACTACGGTGGCGTGCCCGTAGTGATTCGCGATGTCACTAGCGACTCCCCGGCTGCTGAAGCGGGCCTCCAGGTAGGTGATCGTATCGTTGCAGTCAATGGCGAGAAAATGAGGAGCGCCGAGCAGGTGACTCAATATGTGCGCGAGCACAAATCGGAGCCCATTACTCTCACTATTGAACGGAAGGGAGAGCAAAAAAAAGTAACTGCGAAAGTGCGGCGATTGTCCGACGGTCGTGAGCGCTTAGGAATCGAGACTGCTGAAGATATTCCTCTGAGAAAGGCTGGTTTGGTCGCGTCGCTGGGCTACGCGGTGCGCTCAAACGTTGAGATCCTGCGCCTGACGGCAAAAGCGCTGGGCCAGTTTTTTACCGGCAGACGCTCTGCACGCAACACACTCTCTGGTCCCATTGGAATTTATCGCGCAGCTTCAACTTCTGTGGAAAGGTTTGGTTGGGGCGGGCTGTTTACCATGTTGGGATTTCTCAGCTTGAATCTCGGCATCTTCAATCTGCTGCCGATTCCCGTACTCGATGGCGGAGCCATCTTCCTGTTATTGATCGAAAGTGTTCTGGCGGTGATTGGTCTAACGCTGTCGACCACCGTGCGCGAGCGCATTCAACAGGTCGGGTT
>DATBRN010000367.1:0-3999 GCA_036560225.1 Pyrinomonadaceae bacterium
ACGCTCTGGACCAGGTCCGCCAGTTCTTTCGTCGTTGTTACCGGTTTCCCTTGTTCGCGCCTCTGAACTATGCGCCGGGCAATTCGCCTTGAGTGTCGCTCTTCGCCAAATTCAAAAATGATGTTGGCGATCTCTTCTTCCGGCAGCTTGCGCAAGAGGTCCGCTGCCGTATCCTCTCCGCTCGCCGGATTCATCCGCATGTCTAGCGGCGCATCGAATCGAAAACTGAACCCTCTCTCGGTCGAATCAAATTGAAGCGAGGAGACTCCGAGGTCAGCGAGAATGCCTTGAGGATAGCGCTCTCCCGCTTCGCTTAACACTAGATAGATTTGCCGGAAGTTGGCTTGGAAGGCGCGAAACCGTGGTCCAAACGGAGCCAACCGCTGACGCGCATAACTGAGTGCTTCAGGATCGAGGTCAATACCGACCACGCGTGTCTCTTCGGACGACTGCAGTATTGCTTCGCTGTGCCCGCCGAGCCCAACCGTGCAATCTACGAAGAGCCCTCCTCGCTCTGGGGCGAGGAACTTCATTGTCTCTTCCAGCAGCACGGGGCGATGGGGCGCGCCCATGCCCCCCAAAGGCGCAGCCATCACCACCGCCCCGTGATCTCGTTCAAAGATCTCTCAAACAACAAAAACTGAATGGTAAGAACACCCATAGGACCTACACGACTTATCGGACCTATTCTGAACTTCATCGTCCCGCATTCAAATCCCCAGTCGCGCGATCGCCGCCTCGTCCTCTTCGGTATAAGGATCTGCGAGCAGCCGGGCCTTGAACTTATCCAGCTCCCAAACTTCCAGATAGGTCAGATAGCCCATTACAGCCACATCGCCGATAACCTCGGCGCTTTTTCTCAGAAGCGGATGAATCAGCAATCGCCCCTGCGCGTCGATCGTCGCCTGTTGACCGTAGTAGTTCGTTCTATCAAGGAACTTTCTCTTCGCCGGGTCCATCGTTGGCAGCAACGAGAGCCGTTGTTCGATTGATTCCCATTCCGGCAACGGGTAAATGCGAACGCATTCGCCTGTCAAACTCGTAATATAAAAGTCCTTGCCGTGCTTCTCTTCGAGCAAACGCCGAAAGGGAGTAGGCACCTTGAGGCGGCCTTTTACATCAATCCGCGCCGTGTAATTTCCCCGCAGCATTGCTTTCGACCTAGGGCGAGAGATTTCTTGGTGGGTGGCCTAAAGGAAAAGAAAACTCATGATCGGGTTTGCTACGAGGTTGGACCCACTTCCGACCACTTTTGACCACCCGAGTCGGGATACTACGCCGCGTCCAAGATTGTGTCAATAGATAAGTTTGTAAGTTGTCGTAGTAAAGAGCTGACTAAAGTCTGTGTATATAAAGTTCGTGTTCGCCTGTTGTCGGCCAGGTGTGGGACTGGGCAGTGCGACTTGTTAATCGCACATAATCATTTCTCTGATGTATATTGGCCTGCTTCATAAACAAGACGGACGAGACGAATAGGCCCTAGATGGAGAATAGTCTTGGAGGCGTTTCAGGCCTTCTGTTGTTTGGCTTGCTGGCTGCCGCGGCAAATGTGCTCGGTGGTCTGGTTTTAATCAAGTCAGGTGCTCACCGCCTGGGCGAGCGTTTCCTTAAATACCTTGTGGCTCTAGGCGCGGGCTTCATGCTCGCCGCCATCTTTATAGAAATCCTTCCAGAGTCAATTAATCTTTGGACCAGTGCTGTTCCTGGACAGGCAGCCGCAAGGTCTGTCACCGGTGCCATGACGCTGCTACTCGCTGGATATCTACTTATTCAACTATTCGAACATACTCTTGCTCCGCACTTTCACTTCGGACCCGAAACGCATCCAGAGTCTTTGATCCGACCATCCGCTGCTTATACAGCCGTAGGCGGTTTATCGATTCATACCTTCTTTGATGGCGTGTCAATCGCGTCGGCGTTCCTGGTTGACTTCAAAGTGGGATTCCTGGTGTTCATCGCGATCCTTCTTCACAAGATGCCTGAGGGTTTTACGGTAGCCTCAATTATGCTGGCCTCCGGTAGATCGACTAACAAGGCGTTGGTCGCGACCGCCGCGATTGGAGCAGCTACGCTTGCCGGCGTCGTCGGGGTTGCACTGCTAAACGCGAGGATCAATACCGCCGTTGGGTATGCGCTCCCTTTTTCCGCCGGCGTGACACTTTACGTAGCGGCCAGTGATTTAATCCCCGAAGTGAATCACAAAGAAGAAAGAAACCCCACGGTGTCGATTGTCGTTTTTGTTGGAGTCGCCCTCTTCTATCTGCTGCACAGATTAATCGAGGGCTGATACTACGGTTTAGGGTGACGCGGATTTTCTCCATTCCCCGTTTAAGACTGCGCCTGGGATCAGGCCTTCTCCTTCTATTTCTTGCTTTCGCGCTGCCTGTAAGTGGGCAGACTGCAACATCACCGGTTCCACTTCCAGTTCCCTTCACTCCAGTCGTCGACAACGCAAACGTCATCGATTCTCAGACTCGACAGCGTTTAGAAACGATTTGGCGCAATCTCAAACAGCGTGCTGACATCGAGTTTGCCGTTGTCACTGTACCTACGACCGGCGATCTCGACATCTTTGATTTCTCCCTGGCAATTGCGCGAGGTTGGGGCATCGGCGCTAAAGATGGTGACAAAGCTGGACTTCTGTTGGTTGTAGCAATTCAGGATCGAAAGTACTTCACTCAAGTGAGCCGCCATCTCGAAGGCGATCTGCCTGACGGCTTAGTGGGCCAAATCCAACGCGAACGGCTGGTCCCTGCCTTCCGACAAGGAAATTACAGCAAGGGAATTCTCGATACGATTCAGGCTTACGTTGCTACGCTCGCGGCTAAGCGAGGCTTTAGTGTCGAAGGCATTGACCAAAGTTATGCCTACCGCGAAGATCGCAGCCGCCCTCGCCAACCACAATCGGATAGAACAAGCATCGGCAGTGCGTGTTGCATCATTCTCGTTATTATTTTCATTTTGCTTCTTTTGTTTTCGGCATCGCGACGTGGAGGTGGCGGTGGTGGATGTCTGCAGGCCCTTTTATGGGGTAGTCTGTTTAGCAATCTAGGCGGCGGTCGAAGCTGGGGACGGTCAAGCAGTGGTTGGGGCGGCGGTGGATTCGGAGGTGGAGGATTTGGTGGCGGCGGCGGATTTGGCGGAGGCTTTGGTGGAGGTGGTGATTTTGGCGGAGGAGGAGCCGGCGGTAGTTGGTAGCATTTCCGTAAATCGATTCTTCCTCGAGACGACGTTTCTGTTAGTATCCGAACACACAACAAAGTTATGGTGAAATCAGTTGTACAGGAGGCGCTGAACGGACTTATTGCCGATTTGCGCGCGACGCACGGCGATAACCTTGCTTCGGTCGTATTGTACGGTTCTGCTGCCGCTGGCGATCACATCGAGCTTCGTTCCGATTACAACCTGTTGATTGCTTTGAACAGGATTACGCCTGAAGATCTTCGGCAGGCCCAGGCCCCGATGCGGGAGTGGCAGAGGTTGGGCCACCCGTTGCCCGTTTACTTCACAGTTGAGGAACTATCCGATGCTGCTGACGTATTTCCGATTGAGTTTCACCAGATGGCCAACGCTCGCATAGTTCTTTTCGGCAAGGATCCTTTTGAGTTCGTCCAACTGTCGGACGACAACTTGCGGCATCAGACTGAGTATGAGCTTCGAAGTAAGTTGATTCAGTTGCGCAGACTTTACATACCGGCTTCCGTTTCAGTTGAGAAGCTCTGTGATCTGATGAGCGATAGTTTGGCAAGTTTTGCGGCACTCTTCCGAGCCGTACTTCTGCTGCTTGGGCAACAGGCGCCAGTTTTAAAACCAGCCTGTGTCAGAGCCACCGTGCAATTACTAAAACTCGATCCAACGCCATTTGAACATATTTTTCAGTTCCGAAGCGGTGGGGCGTTCCCCAGCTCCGACAAAGAAGCAAATGATATTTTCGGCGCATATCTTAATGGGCTTGAGAAGGTGATTGAGGCAGTCGATCACCTGCAGACGAATGCATCA
>DATBRN010000368.1:0-20548 GCA_036560225.1 Pyrinomonadaceae bacterium
GATCTGGTCCATATCGGCCTTGATATTTCCGGTGGGCAATAAAAGCATGCCGATGCCACTTCGTTTTGTTTTGTAGTCTAAATAACCGAGACCGATGGGCACTCCACTCTGCACGGCAATTTGATAAAAGCCGGACTTCCAAAAGTCAACTTTGCTTCTCGTTCCCTCTGGCGACACGGCCAGGACCAGGTGATCTCTGGTTCTGAATTCCTCCGCCATTTGTGTTACCAGTGAATGCGGTGAGCGCCGATCGACGGGAATCCCACCGAGCTTGCGAAGTAGCCAGCCCCAAGGCGGCTTGAAAGCCGTGTGTTTGCCAAACCAGGACGCGTGGACTCTCATGGCATAAGCGGTTGCCAACATGAACGGCAGGTCCCAATTCGAGGTGTGAGGTGCGGCGATTACCACAAACTTACGGCAATCCTGATCGTCTCCTTGAATTTTCCAACCAAATGCTCCGAGCCATAATTTGCCAAGCCAAAATGAAAACCAGCCCATGACAACAGGTTCCTAGATTTTGTTACTTGGACACTGAGGAATAAGGCATACGGTTGAGGCAGACACAATCGATTAGATGCCACTTCTGTAATTCTCCAGGATCTCCGCCGATTTCAGAACCCGAGGATAAATAGCTACTTCGTCAAGCGCTCCAACAAGAAAACTTTTCAGATCGCGTGTACCAAGTCGCAAAGGCGCGACTCCGTGAACAGGGATAACGTTATATTCCCGGTACAGCGCTCCGGGTTGCGTAGCGGGTCCCCCTCGTAGCACACCGTTCTTGTAAATAGAAACACCTGCTTTCGGATTGGTTTCATCCCCCAAGTCGTAACAAGCAACGACATGAATCCATTCTCCAGGTTTGAGCTTGTCCTGGAAATACGCTCCTGCTCCCAGACCACCGGCTGGATTCCAAATATAAGCGGAAATGCGGTTTGGTCGCGTTGATTTCTTGCTGTAGAAACGTAATGCCCACTCGAACTGCCCTGTATCACCCTTGCCCAGCCAGTGAACATGAGGATCTTTTGTCTCTCCATCGAAAACGAGGATGTCTGGCCTGATCCAAGCCTCCACGGTAAGCCCTTGACCGCTGGTAGGATGACTGAAATCCTTGCTGTCAGGAACTTCGATATACGAGCGGCGCCCATCTAGTTTGATCGCTGTATCGGGATCGTGCTTGATTGCACCCGCCTCACGATAGGATGGTGTGCCGTGGAAAGTTCCAAAGTGTCCGTTTTCGGCTGCGTCAAAGGCGGTTGGTCCTTTGATCTCCCCTAGCCGCCAGTAAGCGATCGGGTGTTTCGCCAGCACGCTACGGTGGTAATTCGAGGTTAAGGCGTTGCCTGAAGGTGATGCTAAGCTGAGAATGCCTAGAGCTGCTGCCCCAGTTGCGACTAGAAACTCACGACGAGTCCGTTGACATTCTTTCACGGAGTCCCCCTCTTTCAGCGTCAACATTCACGACTTCGAGCTCGCATACCCGAGTTCTTTTGATCAGTTTAGATTCATACCCAAGCAGGTCACTGTGAAAGCGCTTTTCATTTTATCGCTGATCGTTCAAGTTCACCCAATTCTCGTCAGTGTCTTTCTTGCACGTCTTACCTTTCGGTCAATACTCCAATTTCACTATTGCCCATCGCAAAATGTAGCTTCGCTTCCAGTAGCCAGCGTTTGTGCTTAAGCTGTCATCAAACACGTCCAGCCACGAGGGCGTTAGTTCGGCTTTACCAGCTATCGGAAGAACAAAGTGGCTTAAACGGTTATGGTTCGTTTGCCTGAAATCCTGTACCGCTCTAACTTAGTTTTTGTATGACGGTGGTTACTTACCAGTTAAAAGGAGTGTGGAGGGGATGGATCCGGATCCGATGCAGTATGTAGACGAGCAGGACGACGATCAGAAAAACAAGGAAGTGGCAGATGCAAAGAGCTCGAGGAAACTGAATACGCTCGTCGCGATTTCAGTTGCGCTCCTGGCCACCTTCATGGGCATCTGCAAGGTCAAAGACGACAACATCGTTCAGGCCATGCAGCAGGCCCAAGCCGATAAGATTGACAATTATTCATGGTACCAGGCACGCAACATACGGGAAGAGATTGCCAAAGCAACCATCGCGCAGCTAACTGCACAAGCTGCTTCGGCGCCGCAGCAAGCACAAGGGGCCTATCAGGAACAGATCAAGGCATACCAGGCGATCGCGCAGGACCAGGCCGAGAAGAAAAAGATTCAACAGGACGATGCCGAGAAAGCGAACCAGACCTACAACGAACTCAATTATCACGACGACCAGTTTGATCTATCCGATGCTATGCTTGCCCTGGCTATCTCGCTGCTGGCGCTGACCGCACTGACACAAAAGCGCTGGTTATTCTTTCTCGCAATGGTCCCCACCTTCTTCGGCACGCTCATGGGGTTGGCCGGGCTTTTTGGTTGGGCGATTCATCCCAATGCCCTCACAAGATTGTTGTCTTAGGGTTTGGAAACGCCGAATGAACAACTTCAGACTTCATTCCACGAAGCCGATAAGCCGATTCCTGGCTTGGATGCTTGGTCTCTTACTCGCTAGCGCCCTCGGCGGTTTTGTGGCCAACGTGCAAGCGCAAGATCAGAGCGCCTTCGACGAGCCGGACTTCATTGTTCCATCCCGGCCCACTGTTTCCAATCCAGCCGAGTTTCAAAAGCCGGGCGTCTTGCAGCTAGAAGTCGGCTACAATGCAAACTTTCATGCCCCCGGCGTCCATCTCCTGCAAGACATGCCGCTCGCGTTACGGTTTGCCGTTAATAGGCGATTGTTGTTGGAGTTTGACACAGACAGCCCGAGTTCTCAGACAGTTGCGGGGATGAGAACGACCGGCGCAGGCGATTCGCAGCTTGGCATTCAATTAGTGTTGCAACACGAGAAGGAATCGCGCCCTGGATTCTCGGTCGCCTATTACATCAAGCTTCCAACAGCAGATAACGCCAAGGGCTTGGGCACTGGGCGAGTGGACCACAACTTCATCGCGCTGGTGAGCAAGAAGATGGGCGGAACGACGGTAGACTTTAATGCAGACTTCCTGTTCAGTGGACGCACAACTGATAACGGACATGCATTGAGCGGTCAGGGTGCGTTAGCAGCCTCGCGCAATGTAACCAGGCGCGTAGGAATTCAGGGAGAGCTCAGCGGTTCTTCGCGAAACGATGCACAGCCCGGAGCCATGTTGGCGCTTGGGGCAGTGACTTACCAGATCAATCGAAGGTTAGTATTGGACAGTGGATTACGCGTCGGCCTCACTCATGATGCTCCACGCACCGGCTTGTTCGGCGGACTAACATTTGGCATTGGAGATCTTTACAAACACCGTCACTCCGCGAGCGACTAACCGCCGTAAGGATTACTGATTTCAACTGCATCGAGAAAATGCTTTACGTCTAAGTCGTTTCTCAAAGCTGGCACATTATAGGCACACTAAATAGTAAACGGCGTCCAATAGCGACGCCCTAACCTATTGATATGCATGGTGCACCCGGCATGATTCGAACATGCGACCCCCTGATTCGTAGTCAGGTACTCTATCCAACTGAGCTACGGGTGCGTCTGAATGCGAGAAATCGAATATAAGGTCGAGTTTTTAGGGTGTCAAGCGCGACGAAGTTCCGAGTTTCGAGTTCCGAGTTCGGGTTCCGAGTTTCGGGTTCCCAGTTTCGTCGAAGGGTGGATCATTTACCGCGGGCGTGAAGCTTGCGGCTCTGCCGCCGCACAGTGCGGAAAGGCTCTGCCTTTCCGCAGGCGCGTTAATTAAACTTGAGGCTCTGCCTCAAGCAAAGGAGGCGCAGCCTCCGGAGTCAAAAAAGTCGGCCGGAAAGGCGGAGCCTTTCCGCACTGTGCGCGGCAGAGCCGCGAAATTCACAACGGCTAACCCAATCTCGGAACTCGAAACCGGGAACCCCAAACTCGAAACTCGGAACTCGGAACTCGAAACCGGTGTCTACCGCGAGTAGTAGCCAGGTCGCGTGCGAACAATCAGTTCGGGTTGATCAACCTCGATCCTGATTGCGCGCCATTTACCGTCGTGGGCCCGATCTCCGCGCGGCTGATACGCAACCGTGTAGAGCGATCTCAAGTCCGCTGCGACCTCCGCATATAAGCGCGCCATCTGATCCAGGCTGCGGATCTCGGTTAGCCGCCCGCCACTGCGATCGGCAAGACTCTGTAAACGAGTGCGCGCCGCGCTGTAGATTCCAGTGATAACGGGATCGGGCAAAGGCAGTCTCGTAGGATCGCCTGATGGCAGTGCCAACGGATAGATCGTGACGCCTTGTTTGTCAGCCGCGGCAAGCACGGCGTTGAGCGCACTGCTCGCTTTGGCGTCAATGGCGGCTACCGCTTGCTCATCTGTTTGCACGTTCGCGAGCGAGACGCGATCGGAATTCCGCAATTGCGTGTCGAGTCCGTCAGTCATGACCACAATTGCCTTACGCCGCTTCGTCCCTTCTTTGTCCAGCGCACTTAACGCATTTTTCAGCGCTTCATACAAATGCGTCTCGCCACCGCCATCGGCAATGTCAATCGCGTAGGCCGTCTTCTTTCTATCGGTCGTAAATCCCGCCAGATTCTTCACCTTCGCGTTGAACTGGATGACCGCCACACGGTCTTCCGGCGCGAGCGCATCAAGGAAGCGAAAGGCAGCCTGCTTAAACTGCTGACGAAAGTTTAGGGTCGACCCGGACGTATCTAATAACAGCACCAGGCTAAACGGTGCGTACGTCGGTTCAAAATGGAGAATAGGCTGCTTGACACCATCTTCATAGACGCTGAAGTCGTTCTGCGAAAGCGAGGTGATGGCGCGTCCGCGCGGATCGACGACGCCGACATTCAATTGCACCAGCGTTGTCTCGGTACGGACGATCTCGTCCGGCCCCTGAGCCTTCACCAGAAGAGTTGACCCGAAAAAGAGCAGTAGCGGGAAAAGAAAACTCGTCAGATAACGCTGCCATAAGAGAACTGTTGAAGCGCCAAGACACCGAGAGCGCCAAGTCAGACCGATTGGTTGAGAAGCAAGAGTGGTTCGGCTCATCCGTGCGATTCCCAACACCATGTCGATTGTTTTACGAGAATATGAATCCTTCATCTTTAGAAAAGTGGTTTAACCTTTATATGAAATCAGCAACCGAGCGCTCCTTCACGCAAATCAAGCACGCTTAAAAGGGTCACCGCCCTTCCGGTTTCTAATGCCTCGAGTATCCTGGCAAGCAAGACTTTTTGCAATTCTGCGAATTCGAAAATATGCTGCGACCTCTTCAGGAAAGCCGATTACATTCTTACAATCTCCCCGAATCGGCACGTCATTTTCGGACGCTTCAGGGAGGTTTTGCGTTGCTTACAGAAGGGTCGTAAGGATGTTTCTTTGTGAATCTTGGCGAACCTTCTATACGCTTTTTAGCTAGTTTTTGCTGGTGGATGCAGATCTCGGCCAAGTACGGCAACGGCGCTAACCCTCCTAAGCGCCAGGTCTTCCGCGTTCGGGCGCGAAAGCGAGGTGCGGATTGTGAGGGGGTCGCATGTATCGGCCAAACTTCTGCTCGGAATGCGGCACGAAGCTGCTTCGGCTACGGTGGCATTTCTGGACGAGCCGGCGGTTTTGCAACGATTGTGCTCGCCGCTTACGAAAAGCGCGTTTCATTCCGGCGTTCTTTGCGGCGTTAGCACTCATCAGCGCTGGCTATATCGCAGGACGAACGCGTCGTCCTGCCCCGCCACCGCTCGTCATCGAAAGAAGATCGGATTCGCCTCTTAACGATAACGAACCTGGCAGGCCAACTGCGCGGGCGGTTCCCACCGAACCAGGAACGAACCTGACGGAAGCACAGAACTCTTCACCCGCTTCCGTTGAGGAGGTCGTTTATCTCTGTGGTGCTCGCACTAAGAAAGGCACACCATGCTCCCGGCGTGTTCACGGGCCCGTACGATGCTGGCAACACAAAGGCCTCCCAGCGATGTTGCCGCAGGAAAAATTGCTCATAAAGGACTAGTCCGTGCCTTTCGAATTAGCCAACTTGGTGTCCCAACCGCTAAACTCATACCTTCAGTCAGCCTCTAACGCCCCTTGATTTTGCCCGGCTTGCCGATTGGAGTGATCTCTCCTGGATCAAACGCGGCACGGCAGTAATGGTCAGGGTGAAACGTCTCACTCCAAGGTCGCTCAAAAGACTTTACTACAAAACGCTCCCAGCAACGGCGACGCAGCAATTGGCGCGTCCCACCATGCTGCCCGCCTACGATTGGTCACAAACGCGTGCCTTCTCCTTACCGACTGATCAGCACGGCTGGATTCGCGTGAACTTGCAAGGCCGTGAAGCCGGGGGAATAGTGCAGGTAGAAGAATACGATGAGGTCTGCCGGCAATTGGACCACAGACTACGACGCTTAACCACAGAAGAAGGAAAACCGTTGGTGCGCGACGTACTGCGCACGAGTGAACGCGCGGTCGAAGCTCTGACCCGACGCATACCCGATCTGATTGTGCATTGGGAAAACGCGATCTTCGAATCGCCGCTTCGAATCAAAGGAAGTTTGGTGGAGCCTGAAGCCGTCAGCTCAAAATATACGGGGCAACATACCCTGGATGGCTTCTGCATTTTGAATGGACGCGTTGAGGAGAAAGTGGGTGACGTGTTGGCCGCGAAAGACCTGGGCCGTCTGATGAGCGCAAGCCTGCTGGATATGTCCGATAAACTTTAGTTTGTCGAACATCGGCGTTGAACTCAATTGTGGGGGCGCACTCCGTGTATCCGTGGCCACCCCAATTTCCTAATTGCACCGTTTAGAAAGGGCACTTGTGCCCCGCCCCGCAGCGGCAGACAAGTCTGCTTTCTAAACGGACGGCTTAAAAACGTTTGTAACCAGGAGCGGCCACACGGAGTGCCGCCCTACAAACATTTACTTGATCGTTTTTACCGGGCCGGGTGGTTTGGCGGGCAGTTTCACCGGCGTCTTTAGTCGCGCCATGACTTCGGCGATGCCACGCTCAAGTTGAGGATCGCGACCTTCAATTTCCGACTTCGGATCGTTGTCGACGTCGATGTCGGGATCGACACCATAGCCTTCAATTACCCAGTTGCCATTTTCGTCGGCCAGGCCTGAACCCGGGACAAAGATCGTTCCGCCGTCGATCAGTGGCCCGCGGCTCGCTATACCAACCACCCCGCCCCACGATCTTTTACCAATCAATGGTCCAAGTCCGGCCTTCCGAAACATGTAGGGGAAGATGTCGCCATCGGAAGCGGAGTTCTGGTCAAGCAGCGCGACCATCGGCCCGATGAACACTGAATCAGGATAGGTATTAGCTTGATCGTCGCTACGACTAAAATTCACTCCCAGCAGTTTTCGTCGCAGCCGCTCGATGAGCATTCGCGAAACGTTGCCACCGCCGTTAGCACGCACATCGACGACTAACCCTTCCTTGCTAAGCTGCGGGTAGTACCACTTGATAAATTCACGGATACCGTTCGCTCCCATGTCAGGAACGTGTATATAACCCACGCGTCCTCCGGTCGCTTGCTCTACCTTGTGACGATTGTGGTCCACCCAATCGAGGTAAATCAGGTTGGACTCATCTGTAATGGGACGATAGGAAATGATGCGCGCGCCTTCGAGCGACGGTGTCTTGTTAACGGTAAGACTGACGGGATTGTCAGCCTTGTTTCTGAGCAACCGGTAAATGTCGTCGGTTCCTTTCAACTCCTCACCATCAACGGCCAGAACATAGTCACCGACATGGACGTCAACGCCTACTTCGGTGAGCGGTGAGCGGTAGAGATCTTCCTCGTTTTCTCCCTGGAAGATCTTCGAGATGCGATATCGCCCCGACTGCTTGTCCAGTTCGAAGCGCGCGCCTGGCAAGCCGCTGCGTGGCCGGGGCGGAATTTGAAAGTCACCACCTTCGATGTATGCGTGCTGGATAGTCAACTCCGAAATCATTTCACTGATGACATAGTTGAGGTCTGAGCGATGGGCCACATACTGAAGCAGCGGCTTGTACTGTTCGCGTAAAGCGACCCAGTTGTAACCGTGCATATTCGGCACGTAGAACCAGTCGCGATAACGTCGCCAGACTTCGTTGAAAATCTGATTCCATTCTTCTGCCGGAATGCGATCGACTACGAGTCCGGCTGTGGAGACAGGCTTTTTAGTCTTGTCTCCCTGCGGCGTGGCATCGTAGAGGCTATAGGTTGGTCCCTGAGCCACCAGCACCTTAGAACCGTCCTCGGAGAGCGTATAGCCGCGAATGTCTTCGGCTATCGTTGATTCCTTGCGATCTTTGATGGAGAAGATCTTGAGTACGGTCGGACGATCTCCCGTGCGGCCGTAGTAAAAAGCGGATCCCACAGCGTAGAGCAGATGGCCCGTCTTGGCGGACAATCCGCCATAATTATCAGCGCCCACCGGAACGCGGGCCGTACGTCCTACGATGCCGTCAAAATCGATAGTCATGGTTGTGGGAGGCTTCGGCGAAGCCTCAGGCTTAGGCTCGGTGCCCTGAGGCGGAGTCGGAGATGGTGAGGGCGTCTGGCTCTGAGGCGTCGGTTCCTTCGCTGGCTCCTTGAGCTCTTTGTTAATGTCCTTCGCAGGCGGTTTCGGTTCCTCACCGGTGGGCGCGCCTTTGGGTGTCGGTGGTTTGCCCGCTTCATCAGGCTTGGCGATCGTTACCTCGTCGCTCTCGGGCGGGAAGGGGTGCTTCACATCCTTGCGCAACGCGATCGCATAGATGTAGGCCGTACGATTCGTTGCATAGGTAAACTCAATCTGAGAAATCTGTGGCTGAAACTCCCGATCGGCCAAAAAGTAGAGATAGTTGCCCTGCGGATCCCATGCCGGGTTGTAGGCATTGAACATGTCGTCCGTAACCTTGCGCAGTTTCCCGTCCGTCGCGCTCCAGATATAAACAGCTGAGAAGCGATTGGAATTCTCGTCGTAACTGAACGCCAGATAGTTTCCTCGCGGCGACCAGGTGTAATCGCGAATTTGGCCGTGTGGGGCATCCACAATCTCGACTACTTTGCGATCGGCGAGCGTCACCACATAGACCTTGCCGTCCTTATCTGAAAAGGCAATTCGCTTCCCATCCGGCGACCACTCCGGTTGATACCGCATAGCGCTGCCGCCGCGCGTGATTTGCTCAGGGGGCTTCAAGCCATCCTGTGGCGCTATATACAATTCCTCTTCACCGCTCATATCGGATATGAAGGCGACGCGGCTTCCGTCGGGCGACCAGGAGGGCCATTTATCATGGGCTCCGGAAGAGTGTGTCAAATTGCGGGTTGGACCTTTTTCGATTGGCGCCGTGAAGATGTCCCCGCGTGCAGCAAAAAGCGCACGTTCGCCTTTGGGGCTCAGGCCCACCGATTCAATCTGATTCGCGGCAGAGATGCGGCTTGGCCTGCTACTCAACCCTTCGTTAGGGACCGTGATCGAAATCGGATTGCTCTTGGGATTTTTTACATCGAGCACCTGCAGCTCGCCGTTGAGCTCATAAACAATTCGGCCTTCATTGTCTGAGCTGGGCCAGCGCACGTCCCAAACTTTATTATTCGTTATCTCAATAGTCTTGCCGCTCGAAACGTCGTAACCGTAGAGATTGAAGTGTCCGTCGCGGTCGGAATTGTAGTAAATCGTATCGCCAATCCACATCGGGTCGCGCGTCGCCCGCGGCCCTTCGCTAATTCTTTTCGTAGCATACGTTTTGAGATCGAATGTGTAGAGAGCATTGGCCTGCCCGCCGCCGTAACGCTTTTCCGGGCGGAAGTCACGCGACTGCGGTGAATAAACCATCCGGGTCGAGTCGGGTGAAAAATCGCCCGAACCGGCTTCAGGCATAGGCAGCGCTTCAACCGGTCCACCGTCAACTGAAACCCAGTAGAGGCGTGCGATTGGCAAGGCCCACGAATCCCGTTGAGACTTAAAAAAGATTCGCTTGCCGTCGCTGGACCAACCGTACACCTGGTTGTCCCAACCCCAACGAGGCGTGAGCGGGCCCTTGGCAGGATAGAACGTAAGCTGCCGCGGAACACCGCCCGTCGAAGGAACCACATAGACTTGCTCGTCACCGTCATACTGTCCGGTGAAAGCGATCCACTTACCATCAGGAGAAAACTTTCCAAAGACTTCCATCCCCGGGTGCGAAGTCAGGCGAATTGCTGAGCCACCTGAAGCCGGCGCGGTCCACAAGTCGCCACCGTAGGTGAAGACGACTCTGTCGCCGCTGATATCCGGGAAACGAAGAAGCTTTGTTTGGGAGTAGGCGCAGGTTACTGACCACAGAAGCAGAGCTGCGAAAATCGCTGGGCTGAACACATGGTTACGTAAGCGTAGATAGAATATGCTTCGATTGAGCAAGGCCGGGGTCCTCCTGAGAGCAGAATTGTTTTCTAAACGTGGTTTGGGTTGTTTACACCCGGGAGCTACTGGGGAAATTGCCGCGGGGAAGCAGAAACAACCAGTCTCACTTCAGACTACTGACGGAATGCGAAAGCTTAGCCTAGAAAGGCGGTGCAGTAAACTTTAAGTGCAGATTGGTCTGATGCAGTTTGCCTTTCGAGTCTAATTCACGCCGCAGGTTCAGTCCGGTGGTCACAAACAGCCTACGATGCCGAAAGTGGTTCCAAATCAAAATGAGAGGCGGACAAATTCATGATGGACGGTTGCACACAACATCAGTACCGGAAGCGGACCGGGGTCCCCGCGCGGGCAGCCCGCGTGGGGTGGTGGTAGCGACCGGCCAAAGACTCAAGCTTCGTTAACAACTCCGGTGCAACCCCGGTTTGACATAGTGAGACGGGTCATCTGACAACCGAACGTCGGAGAATCAGATAACCCACCTTGAGTCTTCGGCCGGTCGCTACCACCACCCCACGCGGGCTGCCCGCGCGGGGACCCCGGTCCGCTTCCGGTACTGATGTTGAGTTCCTTCCCACTCAATGAAGCGAGCGTCCAGTTGCGAGTTGTCCCCAGCCCGTGTCGATCAGATCTAATACTTCTTTGGCGCACCCTTCTTCTGATTAGCATTCGCAGCAGCGCCGGCGTTTGTCTTGGACGTGGTCTTGAGCTGGTTCTTAACACTCTTTACGCCTTCAACAGACTTGGCAATGGTTTCTGCCTTGGCTCTTTGTTCAGGGTTGTCGACTGTTCCGCTGAGAGTAACGACGCCATTTTCGACATCAACGTTTATGGTTGAGTCTTTGAGATCGTCAGCGGCGGCGAGGTCGAATCGCGTCTTCGTCCAGAGCCAGCCATCATCGAGTCCTGCCCCAATCTTGCGGCCCAGGCTCTTGGCTTCTTCGGCGTAGGTC
This sequence comes from Pyrinomonadaceae bacterium, assembly GCA_036560225.1. Classification (GTDB taxonomy): domain Bacteria; phylum Acidobacteriota; class Blastocatellia; order Pyrinomonadales; family Pyrinomonadaceae; genus PSRF01. Next base: position 11,324 of record DATBRN010000368.1, read on the forward strand.
TGCTTGTTCTTTTCGTAGTCCGCGCGAGTCGGCGCCCGTTTTGCACTGGTGTTAGCGTTTGCATTTGTATTCGCGTTCGCCGCTGCCGTATTCGCATTTGCATTCGCATTGGCGTTGGCACTATTCGCATTGTTAGTAGCGGTTTCACTGCAAGCCGAAAAAGAAAGCGCCAGCAACGCCAAGGTAATGATTCCTGTGAATAACCTCATTTTCCTGAAAACCTCCTACTTAGCTGTAGTTCGGAAAACATACGTCCGCATCAAAACTTTCCAGGGGAGACGAATTGGATCAGTTCCGAACGTGTTTCGTTTTTTGGGGGCTTAGCTCTTCCTATGGGTTAGTGCTTGGGACATTGTCCTCCCGAACCTTTAAATAGGCAACTGTCGGACCACCGTAAAAGGATGAAGGAGGACGGGGCCTAATCTTGTCTCCGGTCAGCAAGCCATTTTTCATTTCTCATTTGTCATTTCTCATTTTTCATTTCCATTTGTATCGCCGTCGTGCAACACTTCAAGCCGCGTTCTGCAAGGCGCATCATCAGTCCGAGACAATCAGAAGATCTCTTTTCATCCTTCATCCTTCATCCTTCATCCTTTTCTTTCCTCACCACTTAACAGTGCCTTCTTTTGACGTGTCAATCTCAGCTTGTTCCGCGATGGGAAGGGTTTCGCCAAACAGATAGCCTTTGATGTTATCGAAAAGAAAGTTTTGCGCGTCCGGATTGGTGAGATCCAGGCCGTAGTGATTTATGATCTGGGTTTGCTTCTGCAGCCAGCCGGCCCAGCAGGGCTGGCAAATCTCGGCGGCGATCCTCTGTCCGATTTCATTTGGAAAAGGCGCAAAACCGATCGCGGGTCGCTTTTCGCCACAGTGTTTGCACTTGATGTTTTCGGCCATTCGTAAGATCTCCTTTCTAGGGCTGCTCATTCTTCTGCGCTTCGCGAATTGCTTTGATGACTTCGTCATCCTTCGGTCGAAATAGTCCCAACGGCCGCACGTCGCGATAACGAATAACGCCTTTAGCATCGATCACGAAAACTGAACGAGCCACCTTGCCGGGAATCAACGATCGCGCCCCGTAAATCTTGGCGATTGCACCTGACTCATCCGAGAGTAGACGCAACGGCAGGCTGTACTTGAGAGTAAACTTCTTGTGGGACTGCACTGAGTCAGTAGAGATACCCACTACTTCAGCTCCGGTCGCCGAGTAGTCCTCCCAGCGATCCCTGACCGAGCACATCTGTTTAGTGCAGACCGGAGTTTCGTCGCCTGGGTAGAACAGGAGAACAACAACATTGCCACGCTGATCCGACAAGCGCCATCCTTCGCCGTCGCCGTCATTAAGAGTGAAGTCCGGCGCCACTGACCCGACTTGCGCCACATCCTGTGTGCCCATAGGCTCCTCGACTTTCGTGGTCACAGATTAACGCCAGATAGTGATATGAACAAACTGCTAGAGTGCTTGTCGCATGCGCACAGTTCAACCACTTTCTGCGGCAGCCTTCACTGAACCTTCTTGTTCGGCTCCGAGACGTCTCATCGCACGAACCCACTCGCGTCCTGCCGCGCAGATGCCGAGAAAGTTGCACATACGGCAATGCGCTGCCGTACGCACGCGAAACTGGCCTGGGTCTCCGGAAGAGATGATATCGAGCATGGCTGCATCTATTGCTCGCACGCATTCATCAGGTGAAAGCAGATCCGTGTCGAAATGGAACTCAACGTTGGGATCAAGAAAATGTAGCGTCGAAACAATCGAGGAACCGGGCTGCATCAGCTCCGGCATCAACTCGCCGACAGCCAGGGCATAAGCCTGCATCTGAAGCTGGTAGTCCGAGGCGGCAATATGAACCTGATCAGTTACAGAAAGAAGATTTACCGAAGGATCCGCAGTTAGCACGGCGGTTGAATGCGAGTTGAAATCAAATGCGATTTGCTCAACTTTCGACTGGGAACGCGGCCGCCTCGCTCGCATGACCGTTCGCTGCCCGAGTGTTGCTACGCTGCCGGCAAGGTTGAGTGACGGATCATGTACGGGCCCCGGTTTCCATGTTAAAGATGACTCTTCTCTCCCAGCTCGCAGCCGATTTGTCTTGAAGTCTATTATTTCGACTTTGAAACCTTGCCCGCCGGCAGCAGGCGTGATCAGCAACTTATCGATCGCCCCGCTCAACACTCCCAACGGCCGGCGCAAACGAAAGCTCAATTCGCTCCAAAGGCCCTGTTCTAACCGGGGCTTCGCAGAAAACTTTCCCTGAGCATTCGCGTGTGCCCGTTCGACCCGCTCGAACACTGCGCTGGACAAATAGTTTTGCGCCAGCGGCAACAACTCCGCTATGCCCGCTTCCAGATTTATTTCCATTAAGCGGTCAGCGAGCTCAGCTTGTCGTAACCGCATGACGTCAGCGAAGCTCTGTCGCAGTATTTCTTCGGCGTGGTCCTTCGAAGTGTAGGTTTCGCAGAAGCGGTGGATCACGGCCCCCTTGAGCGTGGCTGTTAAGTTGGCCGGAGGCTCAGGCGCTTCGGCATCGTTCCAAACAGCAAGAGCATCTGGCGCAGGTGCGTGTAACACCCGATCGAAATAATACTGGCGTGGACAGCGCCGGTAGTTTATGAGTTGGGTGACGCTAAACCGCTGAAGCCTTCCGGCATTGGGGCCTTGCTCTGGGGCAACCCTTTGCAGCAGGGGGAAGGCGCTGCTCAGCGATGCAAGCTCTCTTGTAATTGATTTGTCGGTGACATCGGCGGTCGTTGAACGCGCGCGAACCGAAGCCAGAACGGACGGGTCGGGCAGGGGTAAGGATTCATCGGCAAGGTTCAGCAAAACTTCCAGTTGAGCGTCTGGAGCGAGATTGACAGTGCCACTCCGGGAAATCTGTAGTTCGAGTTTTTGCCAGATGAGCTTCAACCAGTTATCAGCGGCCCCATTGAGTTTGTCTAACGCGTCCGTAGCGCCGGCGAGGATGAGCCGGTCTTTTGCGCGCGTTGCCGCCACGTAAAGAAGGCGAACGCTTTCGAAATGTTCGCGCTGACGGTTGCGCTCGCGGAAACTCTCCAGCGTGCACCCGGCGAGCTGCTTGCCGCGCCCATCGGGAATCTTGACTGTCAAACCTCGATGCCGATCCAGAGCGTACCAATGCTCCTGAGGTTTCAGCGATCGATGGTGGAGATTGGGAATGATCACCACCGGAAACTCCAAACCCTTGGCCTGATGAATTGTCATCAATCGCACGGCATTCGCCGAATCGTCGATCTGTCCTTCGCCTTCGCGGCTGCCAATAGCTTCAAATTCTTCGACATAGCGTACGAAGTCACGAACAAGATGAGCACCTGAATGCTCAAAGCGTTCGGCCAGGCTAAACAACTTTCTTACGTTGGCGAGCCTTTGTGCGCCGTCGAAGTTTGCGGCAATCACGGTCTCGTACTCTGATTCGTCAACAGCAAAACGCAACAAATCCGAGATTGAATAGTGGTTGCGTCGTTCGATCGACTTACGCAATAAACCGCCGACCTGATCTAGTTTCGTGTGTTCTTCACCGCTGATGTAGGCAATCTCGTGATGACGGCGCAGAGCATAAAAAAGTTTGCGTGGTTGGCTGAAGTAGCGCAGCTCGTTCTCCTCGCCAGCATCGTTGAGCAATGGCGCACAACGCAACGCAAGCAATCCGTTATCGGAGATTCCTCCGAGCGGCGAACGAAGAACCGCCGCCAGGGCGATCTCGTCGGTCTTATTATCCAAAAAGTGCAGCAGTTGAATCAGGTCCGAAATCTCTTCGCGCTCATAGAACCCTTTGCCCTGAACCGTCTGAAAGGGAATATTGACGGTGCGAAAGAGTGCTTCGTAGGCAGGCACGTCCGTCATAGCCCGAAACAAGAGAGCGATATCTCGAAACTGGATGGCTGAAACGCCGGCGTTTCTGGTCAGTACAAGAATCCGCTGGGCGACTTGCCTGGCGTCGCGCTCGGCTTGTGTCTTCTGCGCTTTCGGATCGTCGTCAGCCGGAGACTTTGTATCGATCAGTAGCTCGACAAGTGGTGTTGGGTGTTCCTGGACACGTTGTTCTTTGCTCGGTTCAAAATCAACAAAGCCCAACTCCGGCAGGTCTTCCACCCTGGTTTCTTCATCAGGCTGAAACAACCGCTCGAAAAGATAATTGAAAAACTTGATTAACCCAGGCTGGCTACGGAAGTTGAGATGAAGCGGTTGTTCGAGTCCACCAGCGGAAATAAGGGCCTGCGTAGTTTGTTGAAACACATCAACGTCCGCGCCGCGAAAACCGTAAATCGATTGTTTGCGGTCGCCGACAATGAAAAGGTTTGAGTGTGCCGCCGTCGAGCTGAGCGCGAGTTTGTGCATCAATTCGCGCTGCACGCTGTTTGTATCCTGGTATTCGTCGACCAGAAAGAACCGGTATCGCTCGGTGGCTCGAGTTAAAACCGCAGGTTGCTCCAGCAATTCAAGTGCGCGGAGTTGTAGATCGTCAAAATCGAGGGCGGCCAGACTCTGCTTCTTTTCGCGATAGCGTTGCTCGACTTCTTTGAGAACGTCAATCACTTCCAAAGCGTAGTCTTTCGCCTGTAAGTCGAAACAGATCTGCGGCACCAGGCCGAGCGAGCCTTTCTTGTCGGCGCCCCAAAGTTGTGCGTCGAGTCTGTCGATTAGACTTCCGACCGCACTAGTTTTCGTGGGACGTGCGGACCTGCGAAAGTTCTCGATCGCGCTACAGTAATCTGCCAGGGTTGAAGGTTTAGTCTCGATTAGTCTTCGCAGCTCAGGCCAGCCCGACCTCGCATTGCTCCGTTTGGCCTCAGCGGCAGGAGTCAGGCGACCAAGACCTATGAAATCGCCCATCACCTTGTCGAGATCCGACAGTGCCTGCTGGTAGGCATCGGCAGTGGAGTGGCTGCGAAGAGTCCGCTGCCTGAGCTCATCCAGCTTCAACCCCTGACCACGGACGTTCCAGTAAAGTTGCACCAACGCTTCGGCGAGCCTGCTCCGTCCAAAACCCAACGCCAGTTGGGAAATCGATTTCCGCCCGGAACTAATAAACTCCGTTAGCGCTTCTTCCACCGCCGCCTCCAACAAAATCGCTGCATCGTGCGCGTCAAGCAGCAGAAACTGCGGGTCAATACGCGCTTCGACAGGAAACTCTCGCAGCAGCAGGGCACAGAAACCGTGAATCGTATTGATGACTGCGCCGTCGAGCGTTCGCTTGTACCTCATCCAACGCTGTCGCTCATCTCCTGCGCAGGAAGCGAGGATGCGGTCCAAGTCTTCTCTAAGGCGTTCGCGCATCTCGTTGGCGGCGCGATTCGTAAAGGTTATGGCGACGATCTGATCAATATTGAGATCTATGTTCTCGCGAAGGATTTGGAGATATCGCTCGACAAGCACGGTCGTCTTACCTGAGCCGGGGCCGGCCGTCACAGATACATGCCGGTCGAGCGTGTGCGCTGCGGTCTTCTGTTCGGGTTTTAGATCGTGTTTCAAAGCTCTTCTTTTCTGGGCTTCTTCCGATCAATTCGATACTTGTGATACCGGCAAACAGCCAGGTAGTCGCAAAACTTGCACGTCTTGGCGCCTTCAGACGGATCAACTGTGAACCGACCAGCGTGGATGCGATCGAGAAAGTCCCAGATTCGTGCTGTCACCTCGCCGCGAAACTGTTGCCATTCATACTCAGAGAAGATCGAATTCTTCGCCTGCAAAGCTAGATAGGTGTCGTTGAAATCTTTGCGATACATGCCGGTGTTTCGTCGCTCGGCGCCGCCTCGCAACGTGTAATAGCCACCACCGGCAATCTTTTGTCCCGGAAAGAAAAGTTTCTCCAACGCCTCCAGGTAGATCGGAATCTGCAAGTTCCGCCCCTCGTAGATATCTTCCTTGCGCGCACCTCGCGAGAGCTTGTAATCGTAAGCAACGAGAGTTTTATCCTGGGCGATGTCGACACGATCAATCTGCCCACTGATTTTTATCGTTTCCTCGCCCACAAGAGTGGAACGGGCTAACTGTAGGGGCTCTTCAGTGGAATCAGGATCTCTAGCGGCTGACTTCATCCCACCAAAAGCCAGCTCGAACCGGGACGGTGTGACACCGGCCGCGGCGGTCTTCTCTTGAAGCTCTAACTCATAAACCAGTACCTGCTCCAGAATGATCTTCCGAATCTCCCGATCAAGTTTCCAAACCTGCTTGTTGAGTGGTGGCACCACTTTTTCGTGCAGATTGAAAACTTCGTCTGCGATTTCTAACAGTTCTTTAGTGAGCTCCGGGCGCTTAACCGGATCCAGGCGTTCACCTCGATGGTGCTCAAAGAAGCGCCGCAGAATGTCGTGAAGTAGCTTGCCTGCGTCCAACGCCTGTAGATCAAGCGCCGCCTCGCCGCGCGGTTCGAGTTTCAGGACTCGTTGCGCAAAAAAGCGATAAGCGCAGTTGCCGAATGTGCCAAGGCCGCTGGCGCTGTGAACGAAGTCAGGACCAAATTTCTTTTTGATCAACGCCAGTAGGTCAGGGTCGGTAATCTGTCCGTCGTAAGGACCGAAACTATCTCCCGAGCGCTCACGTTCAATAGCGATCCGGTCCAAAGCCGATTCGCTCACGAGTCGATCGTTGCGCGCCAACGCCAGCAACCTGCTGATCTGTGGATGCGGACGCAATCCCTCGCGTGCCACGTTGTTGAGATGGTGCTGTTCCTGTCGTACGAGACTGATCGCCACTTCCTTTGCCGATGACGCCTCGCGGAGTCTCATACCATCGTAATCAGGACGAACCACGTCTCGCTTGACAAGCTTCGCGGGCGCTATCGCCCGTCGTAATTCATCGATGTAGTAAGAAGCGACGGTTTCTGTATCGCCTTGAAGCATGAGCGGTCGTGTCAGGTACAGGCGCTCCGTCGCCCTACACGCGGCCTGATAGAAATAGTGTTCTTCCTTCAACAGACTGTTGGGAGAAATGTCTTCGAGTGTCAGTCCGTAACGTTTCAGGCGCTCACGTTCTTCGTGTGGGTAAATCCAATCGCGCGAAGCGCTCAACGGGAAACCGCCTTCCACCAGCCCCGCGACAAATACCGCGCGAAATCGCAGCCCGCGCACGTCGGTCGCCTCCAGCACGCGTAGGCCTCCCCGCTCCGCGCTACCAAGCATGACGGTTTGGGAGTTCAAACAACGTCGCACTTCATCGATGATGCTCGTCAGCGAGACGAGTGATTTGTTTTCCGTCGACGGAGGTTGCGTGAGTTGAATGCTCTTGATTGCCGTCAGAAATGCACGGCGCAAGCCTTCAAGTGCATGCAGATCCAGTATCGCGCTAGGCAGGTCATCGTCGTCTGTGTGACGCACCGGCCCTCTCACTTGGCGGCTAAATTGAAACTGATCCAGCAGCTTCATTATTGCCGCGCGCAGCTCCAGCGGTTCAGCTTCGCGCGAAACCGCTTGAATACGCGCGGCGAAACGACTGACGACGAGCATAGCCCAGGCAATGACCGCCGGGTGCACATCGCGCTGTGGCCGGCGCTTCTTCTCGACTTGTTTATCTTCAGGCTGGAGGGTTTCAGCATCTTCCATCTGCGCCTCGTCATCGTCACTAACTGGTTCGGCTGAGTCGATATTCAGCAGTTCCTTTGTTGCTTCGGCGCCCGGCAATTGCTCAATCAACTTACGGCAGCGGTCCACCCAGTCAGTGAGGCGCAGCTCGCCACCCACATAAGCGATCACGTTCTCCAGCGTGTCAGCATCCCAGCGGCCAATGCCGAATACTCGCCGGCGCCGCTCCAAGCGGTCGGCATCTACGGCTTCGCCTTCAAAAAGCAAATCGGCAAATTTCTTCTCAAAGTCTTTTGCGAGCGCATCAAGATCTTCCTGCGGGAGGCGGAAATATCCCGACTTGATCTGATCGGCGAGCGGCGGCATTTTCAAGATCCTCGATTCATCCCGCGCGAGTTCGTCGAGTATGCCAAGCAACTTTAGGGCAGCTCGCGCAGCGGGAATCGCAGCGACAGTTATGCGGCGGTCCAAACTGCACGGCAAAGACTCTTCCCGCATAACACGGGTAATTGTTTCCGCATACGAGGCGCGCTCACGCACCACCAGAGCGATATCCGAGAGCTTGTAGTCTTCAATCAACACCAGTCGTTTTATCTCTTTCGCTATCGCTCGAATCTCTGTCTCTCGATCCGTGCAATCGAAATAAAGAATCTCAGACGCTCCATTCACCGCGACTTCTTCAGAAAGATCGTCTGTGAGTTGCTGGTTGGCGAGCGAAGGATTGAAAAGTCTTTCTCTGAGCGGTAACAGCGCGCCCGGGGTTATGAGACTTGACGGACTGTATCGGATATCAAAGTCAGCAATAGAAGAAAGCTGGCTAATTGTGTCGTTGAACGGGGTGAATATTTCAGGATTGCGATTGTCCTTATTGAGGTTCACCAGTACCTCGGGAATTTGCGGAATCAATAGTTTCAGCATTTCGCCCTGGGCAGGGGTAAAGTCGAAGAACCCGTCGAGAACAAGCAGTCGAACATCTTTGAGCCACGGAAGGTGTGCATGCCCAGCGAGGTCGCCGCGAAGGATTTGAATCGCACGCAAGCCGTCGGCATCGTCTTCGGTGAGTTTGTTTTCCTCTAACAGGTCAGCGTAGGTTGAGTAGACCAATGCCACATCCTGATCGAAATCGATCTGTGGGTGGAGAAGACGGGAACGTCCCTGGCCCGGGTCAGACACGGACAGGCTCTCTGCGATTTTGTGGTTGATGATTCCGTCTAGGGACGAATCCTGTGCGCGACTGGAGACTATCTCGGAAAATTCGCTGGGCGTTTTCCCCGCACGCTGAATCTCGCCAATCAAGGTAGTAATCGTATTGATACAGCCTTCGCGATTAGCAAGGGACGCGATTGCTCTCAACTTCCCTTCCGCCTTCAGCCGCAGCAACACTTGGGAGATCAAACTGCGCTTCAGCGGAAGCTCATCGCCATCGATCGGCAGGCGAGGCGGAAAATAATTCCCGTTTGAATCATCGACGGCGGTTGAGATTAGGTGGCGGACAAAGCCTCTAAACAGGTAAACGGGAAGCTCGCCCCAAACGCCACGATTCCTGGCGCCGTCGAGAATTTGCTCAGTGGCTAACTCAAGCAGTGGATGTGAAGCGGCAAGGTAGAGGAACTCATTGGCTTTATCTTCGGCAACAAGCTGAGCGCACCTTTCGATTAGACGAGAACGATTGTTGCCGAGCAGCGG
>DATBRN010000369.1:0-8081 GCA_036560225.1 Pyrinomonadaceae bacterium
GGCGCTCGACGACCGCAATACCGCCAACGCAAAGGAGGCGCTCGTCCGGATCGTCGAAGCATTGAATCGTGCGACTGACACCCTGCGAAAAGCGCGAGATTGAAGGCACTCAGTGAGTTGATCTTAAGAACACATAAAGAGACAAGGAGAGGAATCATGAAAAAAGGGTTTGTAGGAACGAGCATGCTGGGCGCTTTGGTCTTGGTGGTAATTTCAACCTCCACATTTGTTGCCCAAAGGACGCGCAACCGTCCTGTCGAGCAATCAGCCCCGGTAAAGGATTTGAAAATCAAGTATCGGATGAGCGTGGCAGGACGAGGCATCGAAACCACCACCATGATCAAAGGCGCGCGCGAGCGCTCTGAAACAAACACTGGTTATGGAATGGACATAGTCAATCTCACCCAATGTGACCTCAAGCGCACCATTCAGATTAGTGACAAGACGAAGAAGTACCTGATCACACCGATGGACACCGGCGATTCTACCCCAACTACAGGAACGAGCGTCGCAGATACGTCTGGTCCATCTCGACGAGGCGGGCTCATCACTTATGTGCTGACTTCGACGGATACCGGCGAGCGAAAGGAGATGTTTGGATTTCAGGCGCGCCACGTTAAGACTTCGACCTCAATCGAGTCGTCTCCGGACGCTTGCAATCCGTTGAAGCAGCGAATGGAAACTGATGGCTGGTACATCGATTTCAACTTCGGTCTAAATTGCGAAGTCGGCCGTCCACAACTAATGGGCGCGCCTCCGGCGCGAGGCGGTTGCCAGGACAGAGTCAGCTACAAACGAGTGGGCACTGGTCGAACGGGATATCCGCTTAGCGAGACGATGACGTCGTATGGACCAAATGGAGAAGTGGTCTCCACCATAACTAAGGAAGTTGTCGAGCTGTCTCGCGAACCGCTGGATGCGGCCCTGTTTGATGTGCCCGCGGGTTATGTGGAAACGAAGAATTCGCAGGAGTTGTACGGCATGCCTTCAATGGAAGCGATCATGTCGCAGGCGAAAGGCCGAACTACCGCCGAAGATAACCAGAGGGTTGACATCCAGACTATCGATAACACGAAGGCGCCGGGAACCATTCGCGTGGGTGTGGTTCAGATAAACAACAAAACCGATCACGATGTTTCGACTGAATCGCTTCGTCAGCGATTAGTGGGTGAGATTCAGGGCGGCAACCTTGATGCCATTTCTTTAAATGCCAGCTCGCCGGGCGAAGCGGAGACTGAAGCCAAAGCGAAGCAATGTGACTACATCCTCTACACCGACATAAGCACGCTGAAGGTATCCGCCGCAAAGAAGCTTGGCGGAATGTTTGGCCGCGCGACAGGCGTTGGTAGTGGCGGCATCGACAAGACGGAAGCAAAAGTTGAGTTCAAACTTTTCGCTGTTAGCGAAACGTCTCCACGCCTGCAGTCGTCAGCTTCTGCCAAAGAGGAAGGTGACGAAGCAAGTGCGGGGACGGCTTTGGATCAAGAAGCGAGAATGGTGATCGCTGAAGTCCGCAAGAAGGGTCGCGGCTAAAACTCAACATTTCCGGGGAACTGGGACTTAACTCTGGGACCTAATCCTGGGACCGCGGGAGTCTCGCCCGCACTGAGCGCAGCGAACAACGGATGGATTTGCGTCCGATTGGTGGGTGAAGTGGATCGGTTGTTCGCGCGGCGCGTTTCTGGGAAGGCGGAGTGGAATGGATCGGTTGTTCGCTGCGCTCAGTGCGGGCGAGACGCTCGCGGTTCCAGTGTACGGGGCTGCGCGTATCCTGGGAGGTGGAGTGGAATGGATCGGTTGTTCGCTGCGCTCAGTGCGGGCGAGACGCCCGCGGTCCCAGTGTACGGGGCTGCGCGTATCCTGGGAGGTGGAGTGGAATGGATCGGTTGTTCGCTGTGCTCAGTGCGGGCGAGACGCCCGCGGTCCCAGTGTACGGGGCGGCGCGTTTCTGGGAAGGTGGAGTGGAATGGATCGGTTGTTCGCTGCGCTCAGTGCGGGCGAGACGCCCGCGGTCCCAGTATAGACGCCCGCGGTCCCAGTAAAGAGGCCCGCGGTCCCAGTATAGACGCCCGCGGCTAATTCGAGGCTTTCAGTTTTTCGGCTTTGCCTTTGCCCTTCTTCTCAGTGGGTGGGGGAAGCTTGTTGGCGGCCTGAAGAATTGACTCGGCGTTTTCCGTCAGCTGGTCAAAGCTGTTTAGTTCAGCCTCCTCCTTAGCCTGTGCCTCAGCCGGTTTTAGTTGCTCGACTATTCGAGTTGCTGCGGCTGCCAGCTTTCGGAGCGACTTCGGGATAAGCGGGTTATTTTCATCACGCGCACTGACGTCGTCGATGTTTGTGATGGCCTCATCAAAGATCCTTGCGATGTCGCCAATGAGCTCAGCACGGCTGCCTGACGGCAAATCCCCCCAGCTCTCCGAATCCTTCTTCAGCTGTTTTGTGTTGGTTGGGTCAGTGCCATTGAGCGCGAGCATCCGGCGGTCGGCGGCTTTGATGAAAACATCAATGCGCTTATCAAGGACCTGGGCGTCTTTGACCAAGTCGATTTCCTGCGGTGTCAGATGTTCTCGAGCCTGAAAGCCCAGCGCCGCAGAACAAAGAAGCAGCACCAGAGTCGGAATTAGCGGTAGAACAGAAGGGCGAGCTGTCATAGTCTTTCTCTTCCGTGAAATAAATCAATTGTCCGGTCGCGGCTTGCCGCCTTGTTTGGCCTCCGTAGGCTTTTCAGGGTTATCGCGAAGAACAGTGTTCCCATAGAAAGAATTTAACGCCTCGGTCCGACCTCGTCGCGCGAAATCCTCTAGCTCCTTCAGCCAGACAGCGTATTCGACAGGGGTGGAGCGTCGCATTGAGTTTAGTCTGGGTCCATGGGCGCGTAGTGCCAACTCCAGGCGCTTGTAGAGATCTCGTCTTTTATTGTTATCGCGATCTATCGTTTTCATGAAGCTAAACGCGTCTTCCACTAACGCCCAGTACATACCGGCCTCTGCCGCTGCGTTGTCGTAGTCATGCTGCGCTGTGTTGTTCTCGGCGTTCATTAGATGAGTTTCAGCCAACTCGATTGTGGTCTTTAATCGTGCTTTCGCGTCCTTGGCTTCATTGATTTGAGCACGGTCCGCGCGGGTAATGATTTTTAGTGGTGGTGGCGCGGTTGGAACCTGAACATGAGGCTCCTGGCCGCCCAGAGCAGAAGCGCATATTGCGAAGAGCAGAACTACTGCATGGGTGGTTCTAATCATGAGCGGCTCTAGTTGCGCATTTCTCACCGAAATCCTCTTAATCTCACCTGATCATTTCCGGTCATTGCTTAGGAGGGCGACTGGCTTTCTGTTTCACGCCTTCACCCCGTTGAATCTGGCGTCGTAGAAGAGGCAGCCGCAATTTGATCTTTTCAATTTCGAGTTGATTCGTTTTCGCGTCTGCTCGCCCCAGAAAACTCTCGTAGGCCACGAGTGCTTGCTCGTATTCTCCAAGATAGTCATGTGCCGTGGCAATGAAATAATACGCCACGGTCAGGTCTGGCTTCGCTCTCAGGAGCCATTCATACTCTTCCACAGCTGGAGCAAACTGTTTGAGCTCATACAAGGCGGTCGCCAGATTAGCATGGGCCGCATAGTTGTCAGGCGCTGCTCCTATTACTCTGCGTAGAATAGAAGCTGCTTCGGAGAATCTTCGAGCTTGAATCAATGCAGCGGCGTAGCCGATCGCGTAGTTTGGATTGGTGGGCTCAATCTCAGCTGCGCTCTTGTAGAAGTTGAGTGACCGAGTTGGATCAGTCGTTCGATACGACGCACCGAGACGGGCTAGCAGCATCGCGTTTTTAGGATTCTTTGCCAGTAATGTCTCGAGGGCTTTACGCGCCGTGGCGGGATCATCGCTGTTTGCTGCCGCTATCTCTTCCGGCGTGCCTGCTACTTTGAGTTTTGCTTTCGTGTCAGCTTCTTCTGGCTTTACTAAACCGGCGGATTCGGCGACCCGGCGCGCTTCTTCCGGTTTACCTGCAAGTTCATAATCTGCCGCTAGTCGCGACAAGCTTGCTCGCTCTCCTTTTATCAAGGGCTCCGCCACCTTGAGATCAGCGAAGGCACGTTCTTTGTCACCTGCTTCAATGCGAAGCTCAGCACGCTCCAGCAGGGCTGCGAGATTCACAGGGTCAGCCTGAAGCGCGTGTTCCAAACTGATTAGAGCTGCGTCGTTATCTTTCGAGGCGCGCTCGGCCATGGCGCGTAAGAGCCACGTCGAGACCGGGGCATCCTTGTCGTTGGTGGCACGTCGGATGAGTTCAAGTGCTTCCTTCGCATCCCCGGCGCGCAGGCGAACATCAGCCAGCATTCGCAGTGCAAGGCTGTCCTGTGCGTCCAGCTTAACCGCCTGCCGCAGGATAGTCTCGGCTTCTGAATCACGATTTCTGCGGACCAGCAAGACGCCCAGAGTCGCATAAGGCAGTGACCAGTTCTGTCGAATCTCTATGGCGCGGCGAAAACCCGACTCGGCTTCAGCGAACCGTCCCAGCGTGACCAATACATTCCCTCGTTGAAACTCGGCTTCGGCAAACTCTGGGCGCAGCTTAATAGCTGCTTCGTAAAACTCCAGCGCCTTTTGAAGGTCACCGTGTGCGTGAGCGTTCTGACCACGATCGAAGAGCTTTGTTGGATCGGCTGCGGCATCACCGAAGGCGTCTTCAGTCTGTCCCCACGTCGCGTGGCTGCAAGCAAGCAGCAATAGCAAGGCCGCCGCGAAAACCGCAGATCGTGACCACGAAGGCATGACTGTTCTCCAGCGGATCATGAAAACAAAGCGCAGCCAGGTGTGAAAAGAAATATCTGAGGAGAGGTCGATCTTAGCATGGCAAAACTACTCGCGTCCAAAAAGCGACTGCCACGGGATGGGAAGTGACTGCAACGTTCATCGTGAATTTGTCCGCCTGCTTCCGGTATTGATGTTGACTGCAACGTCCATCATGAATTTTGTCCGCCTCCGATTTTGATTTGGAACCGCTTCCGCCATCGAGCTTCTTTGACCACCGAGCTAAAGCCGCCTGACGACAACCCTACTCGGCGGACGCAGTTCTGAGATGCTGGTTGCGCTGGTCCTGATGCATGCGATAACATTGCCCACCGTAATCCCATTCAATTAGTAGAGCACGGACGCGTATCGGGCACGTGTCTCTGTTTTCGGAGAACCAGGAATTGTGAGTAGGTCGTGGGTTGGAAACATTGGACCAGACGTCCCCATTCGGCTTGAAGTCGACGAAGTAGCGGCGCTAGCCAAAGAGAAACAACTGCGGCAGCTATTTCGAGAAATGGGTTCTGCTATTGTGGCCTTTTCCGGTGGCGTCGACAGCACTTACGTCGCTTACGTAGCGAATTCGGAGCTTGGTCAAAGGGCCCTTTGCATTACCGGCGAGTCAGCGAGCCTGGCAATGAGCGAGCGCGAGCAGACGGTGCGATTGACCACGCAGTTCGGCTTTCGCAGAGAAGTGATCCAGACGCAGGAACTGGAGGATGTTAACTACGCAGCGAACGGCCCGACGCGTTGCTACTTTTGCAAGGATGAACTCTACAAGAAGCTCGAAGAAGTAGCGCGTGCGCGAGAAATCGAGTTCATAGTAGACGGTTCGACATGTGATGACCTTGGCGACTATAGACCAGGACGGGTCGCAACCAGCAAGCACGGCGTGCGAAGTCCCCTTATCGAAGCCGGCATGACTAAGGCAGATGTACGTTTGTTGAGCCGGAGAGTTGGGTTGCCAACATGGGATAAGCCCGCCAGTCCCTGCCTATCGTCACGGATAGCGTACGGAATTCCGGTGACGATTGAACGATTATCTGCGGTGGAGCGCGGCGAAGAGATTCTGCGCGAATTGGGATTTCGAGAGTTTCGTGTACGTCACCACGATAGCCTCGTTCGTCTTGAGATTGCCCCCGCCGAAATGGAGCGGGCACTGCGCGTCGAAGTGGTTCACGAACTCGCGCGTCGCTTTCGCGAGTTGGGGTTTAAGTATGTGACGCTCGATCTTCAAGGTTTTCGCAGTGGGGCAATGAATGAGGTTTTGGCCCAACAAGATGGTCTTTAGCGGGAAACGGCTCAGGAAAAGATTTTGTCTGTAACCTATTAAGTCACCTGGTCCGATGTCGGTGGAAACTTTTAATGCACCGTTGATGATTCAACTTGAAGATTCGGAGATAGCACATGGTAAGTATGCAAAGCACAATCTACGTTGATGACATTCGCGAGATTAAGGAAGAGAACCCCTTCGAGTCGATGATGTCGCGCTTCGATCGAGCGGCGCAGTTGCTCCACCTTGACGCCGACTTGTACGCCGTTATGCGCGTCCCCAATCGGGAACTAAAAGTCTACATACCTACCAGAATGGACTCAGGGAGAATCCAGGTCTTTGAAGGTTATCGTGTTCAACATAACTTTGCTCGTGGTCCGGCGAAGGGCGGAATCCGATACTCCCCAGATGTGAATCTCGACGAAGTGCGAGCACTGGCTGCGTGGATGACCTGGAAGTGTGCAGTCGTGAATGTTCCGTTTGGAGGAGCCAAGGGTGGAATAGTCTGCGACCCACAACAGATGTCGATCGGTGAGCTTGAACGAATGACCCGGCGTTACGCCTCAGAACTGCTGGACTTCATCGGGCCTGAGAAAGACGTTCCCGCGCCAGACATGAATACAAACGAGCAGACGATGGCGTGGATTATGGACACATTTTCCATGCACGCCAGGCATACGGTGACGGCTGTTGTTACGGGAAAGCCGATCGACCTGGGCGGATCGTCGGGCCGGCGCGAAGCAACGGGGCGGGGAATTCTATTTGTGATCAATGAGGCGGTAAAGAGATTTGGAATGGTGCCGGAAACGACGCGAGTTGTAGTGCAGGGGTCAGGCAATGTCGGCGGAATCGGCGCACTTTTGCTTCACGAGTCGGGTTACAAGGTGGTGGCGATTTCCGACGTCCACGGCGGAATCTACAATCCCAACGGTATTGACATACCTGCCGCGCTCAAGCATCTGCACGCCACCCGTTCATTCGAGGATTATCCCGGCGTGGACCGCGTGACTAACAGCGAGTTGCTGGAATTGGAGTGTGAAGTGCTGGTTCCTGCGGCGACGGAGAACCAGATTACCTCGCAGAACGCGGATCGCATCAAGTGCAAGGTCCTTGCGGAAGGCGCGAATGGGCCGACTACCGCGGCTGCGGATCAGGTATTGCATGAAAACGGAGTCTTTGTAATTCCCGACATCCTGGCCAACGCTGGCGGCGTTACAGTTTCATATTTTGAATGGGTGCAGGACAGGATGGGCTACTTCTGGCGTGAAGATGTAATCAACCAGCGACTTCAGGACACAATGGTGGCCAGCTTCAACGATCTGTGTCGTTATGCTGATGCGCACTCGGTTGACACACGTACGGCGGCCTACATGCTGGCTATAGACCGCGTGGCCTACGACACGCGAATGAGAGGCATCTACGCGTGACGGAAAAGACATAAATCAAATAGGCCCTAAAGCATGAAAAGGTCTTGATTTCCATAAAAAGGTAAGGTATGGTCTGCCGTGATTCGTACTTTGACCAGTGTGAATATTTTTGCCCTTTTGGGCCAGAAAAAGGGGCGGTGAAACTCTCGACAAGGTCGCACCTGGAGGGCGAAAAGGATCGCTGGGGTTCTTAAGTGCGGGAGAGCCTTGCAACGCGCGATTGACGGCGCAGCATTTAATTGGGTGCACTGGTCTTGCGCTAACTTTGATTGGTTCTAACTGTTGAGCTTACAACTATCGACGTTGGCATTCAAAACAACTTCTATTTTTAGTTTTGCAGGAGGATTGCGATGAGACTCGCAACGAGAGCGCTTCTTGCGGCGCTCACTACGATGGTGTTATGTGCCGCAGTGTCGGCGCAAACTTTAAGGTTGCCTCAGGACCCGCGTAATCAAGCGCCCACGGTAGGGACCGGTGGTCCAGTGGGTGGACCGACAGGTCTATTTACGGTCTATGACGGCGATACGATTCGGAGGGGCGAGTTTACGTTCAGTGTCGCATACAGCAATTATGATCGCGATCCTGGCAACGTAGACATA
>DATBRN010000370.1:0-9650 GCA_036560225.1 Pyrinomonadaceae bacterium
AACTGCATGAAGTCGATGAAATGACAGACTTCACCGATGATGCGTCCGCCACCTTCGGTCGGATCCTGCGTCCAATGTTCCCGCGGAATACGGCCAGCATTCACGCGATAGATAATGGAGAGTGGCGACAGCCTTCCGGCAAAAACCTCTTTCGCCCTTGCAGCCAAAGGCGAAAAACGGCGGTTGAAACCCACCAGCAGCTGTCCTTCAGAGCTTGATGCCGCATCGAGGACAGCATCCAATTCAGCATCGTTGAGGGCGAGCGGCTTTTCAACAAAGACGTGTTTATCGCGCTTGAGCGCCAGCCTCGTCAGTTCCGCATGGGAACCATGGCGCGTGGCAATAACAATTAGATTTGCCTCAGTGTCAGCAATCACGCTTTCCGCGTCTGACAGAAAACGCGCGAAGCCATACTTTGTGCCCGCGTCATGCGCCGAGATACCGGACGCAGAAGCAATTGAACAAAACTCGGCTCCTGCTGCCTTGAAGTTTGGCAGCAGAACTTTTTGCGCGTAACCGCCGGCGCCAATCAAGCCAATTCTTACATGTCCGGCGGGCGCTGCGGCTTTTTTGGCAGCACCCTGGTTTTCTATGTCGCGGTTGATTTCACTGTCAGTATCGTAGGTGAGAATGACGGCTAAGTAGGTCTCATGTGTGTTGCCAGAAATTAGTTCGTAAGCACGCCGCGCATTATCGATGGAAAACCGATGCGTGATTAATGGCTTTACATCGATGCGACCCGCAGCTAACAAGTCCAGGAACGCTTCGATGTTACGGCCCTCGGTCCAACGCACATAAGCGACGGGATAGTCATTTCCACGTTCCTCGTAGTTCGGATCATGACGGCCCGGTCCATACGATAGTGAAACTTTCAGGGTCAGCTCACGCTGGTAGTAGACATTCCGTGGCACATTCATTCCTACCATGCCCACTGCCACGACTCGACCCTTCAAGCGGGAAATCTCTCCAGCCAGTTCGATTGGATCACTGGATGGCGTTGCCGCGGCGATAATGCAGCCGTCGGCACCGCGTCCCCGGGACCAGGCCATGACCCTTTCTCTGGCGTCATCCGGAACGCATCCGTCATCGGCTCCGGATAGTTGCGCCAGTTCGATACGCGACTCGTCGATATCAATTCCAAAAACACGACAACCATTCGCCTTCAACAGTTGAACAGTAAGTTGCCCAACAAGACCAAGCCCGATAACTACCACTGATTCTCCAATCGTCGGCTCGGCGAGACGCACGCCCTGCAAGGCTATGGCGCCAATCGTGCCGAAGGCGCCTTCCTCAAAACTCAACTGGTCCGGTAGGTGCACGCATAGATTTCGCGGCACCGAGATCACTTCCGCGTGCGACGCGTAGTCGGTACCTGCACAAGCCACGCGATCGCCCGCTCGAAAATCGCCGACGTCACTAGCAGTTTCAATGACTACACCGGCGGCGCTGTAACCAACTGCGTGAGACTGATCGAGTTTGTCGCGCACGCCTTCCAGGGCCTGAACGAAGCCGTCAGTTTTCACCTTCTCCCAAACTTTTCCAATCAGCTCGGGCCGTTCACGCGCTTTACCTAACAGACCTTTCCTTCCGAGCTCAGCGAGGGCGCGCTCAGTGCCGACGCTGATCAGAGACGCCGCAGTGCGGACCAGCACACGGCCAGTCTGCACAATGGGCACAGGCACTTCTTCGACGGTGCCTTCGCCAGTTCTCAAGTTTTGCAAAAGCTGCTTCATTGACTGTCCATTTGATTGACGCTTCAGCGATCAACAATAGGCTCAAAATTGAATGTAGTGAACCGGCGGGGGCAAGCCCACCTTCCTAACCTGTGAGATTGACTAAGTTGTTCAAATATTCTCGCCTGAGAGCCATTCACTCCAGAATCACCGATCAAGTCTAATGAACTCTAGGTTGGGAAGGTGGGCTTGCCCCCGCTGGTACCCAACGGTTTCAGTTACTTAATCATGTTCTCTATTCCTTAAGATGTTTTCAATCAGCCCCGAGACCCATTCCGCTCGTGCGTCCCACGTTCCGCTGGAAACTGCCAACTGGCGGGCGCGAGCTAACTCCGGATCTTTTTCGTTCAGAGCTTCTTCCACCAGCTGAAACCAATTATCGTGACTGCGCGCAATGCGTAAAGCCGCGCCCATCGACTCATATTCTGGCAACGGTGATATCACCACCGGGAGGCCGGTCGCCAAATACTCGCGTACCTTTATCGCCGAACCGTAACTCGTAAATGAGTGCGCAGTGTCCCATGGCAGCACGCAGACATCAAAACCTGCGGCATAGTGGGGCAACTCATGATAAGGAACCGGCGGCAAAAAATGTGTGTTAGGCAATGATTCAATATCTACGCCGCGCGACTTATTTCCAATGAAGATCCACTGCCACTCAGGTCGCTCCCGCGCCGCACGCTTTATCAGTTCCTGGTCAACCAGCCACGGCTCAATCGCCCCGAAGTAACCTAGGCGAGGCTGCGGAATCCGGGCGATTGCCTCCGCAACCTCGAGTTTTCCGGTCCCGACTCCCGACCAGTGTTCAAAATCGACTGCCTGTTCCAACAGAAAGGAACGGGCACAACCACGACTGGCTTCCGCCAGCAGCTTTCGGCCGGAATAGAACACGAGGTCAGCGTAATCAATTGCTCGTTCATGCAGCCTGGCAATTGTCGCTTGGTCGGTAGAATGGTCCATCATGTTGGCATCGTACTTGTCCGACACCTGATAGATCACCAGCCGTTCGTCAAACTGGCCGATCATGTCCGCTGCTGTGGGAATTGCAATCCAAAGAATGGGTCGCGCAAGGCCGTTCCGTTTCGCAAGCCGGCCGATCTGTGCAGCGAGCAATTTGCGGTTCGCGGCGCGTACAGTGCGGCTACCAAAAAAAGGAACCACGACCGGGGAGACTACGGTGACTCCTTCTGGTGTAGAACGTGCCAGCCGCGCATAAGACCGAAGCTTGCGGACAATCCGAGGGAGCAAGTCTTTATTTGTTAGGCCGGGCAGGCCCATCGAGATTGAGTTCACAAAGATCACGCGATTGCCAGCTTTGGCGAAGCGTCGCATGAGATGGTACTTCGAATGGGGATGGTGATACCACCAGTCCTCACCCGCAAAACAGATAATCGAGTGTCCTTGAATCACTTTGGCTCTGTATAATCCCGGCACCCCCGGAGCTTCACTGCGGAGCGTACGCGCCTAATGAAGCACGAGAATAGCGACAGAAGTGAACATAATGACCATTGTGTTCTGCGCCCGACCAGGGTGAATCATCTCGCACCTTCGCGAAAACTAGTCATTCTCTTCCTGATCTTTTTCACAGCGCTCGGAGTTCGACTCTTAAATTGGCACGACAGGCGCAACGAAGCCGCCGCGGTCCAATCGAGCGTCGTACTCAACTACAAACGCCAGGCGATGTTAATTCGCACGAATGGGATCGCCTCCATTTCCGACGCTTCATCCTCAACTAATGATCCCGATTTGCTTGGACATCCTCTGGGTTATCCAATTCTGCTTTCTCTCATCCAGCGCGCTTTTGACGAGTCAGATACGGTGACCCAGCTCGTGCAGATCATCCTTGATTCCCTGGCTGCTGTGATTATTTGCTTGATCGCTTTCCAGCTCTTTCCAACTGCCGTTGGTCTTATCGCTGGCTTACTGGCAGCGTTCGCGCCACAGTTTAGCTGGAATTCCATTCTGCTTCTGCCAGACTCAGTGGCTGCGCTGCCAATCCTGCTCGCTGTCTTCTTAATTCTAGTCGCTCGCAATCGCCGCCAGCACCCCGAGCAAGCTGCCAGCGTGGGGAGATTAGCCCGATACGAGGGCTTGCTCCTGATTTTGGCAGCGGGCGCGCTCATTGGCGTCTCCTGCTGGCTCCGAGCTAATGCCCTTTTGCTCGCTCCTTTCCTGGCGTTGTGGTTTACCATCAACTACAAACGCGGCGAACGGTTGCGTCCGGCTCTCGTGCTTGTCGGCGGAGCGTTCCTTATTATTGCGCCCCTTACCATTCGTAATTCGCTAGTCTTCGGCAAGTTTATCCCTTTGTCGCTGGGCGGCGGGCAAACACTTATCGAAGGCATTGCAGACTACGACAGCGACGGCAGTCTTGGCTTACCTCAAACTGACATGGAACTGATCCATCGCGAAGCTCTAACCTACCAGCGGCCGGACTATGCCGGCTCCCTTTTCACTCCAGATGGTCCAGCGCGTGACCGTGCCCGACTGTCGCGTGGCTTTGCCGTAGTTCGTGCGCACCCCTTCTGGTTTGCAAGCGTTATGGTGCGCCGAGCAGCTTCAATGATGCGCCTCGAGCGCACCCCTTTGCGACTCGAAACAACTGGCACTGGAGGCTGGCCGAATCTATTTCTGTGGCCGCTGCGCTCCGTGCAAAGACTCTTCATCACGGCAATCTTTCTGCCGCTCACCTTGCTCGGCGCTGGAATTCTCACCTATGAGCGCCAGTTTCAAAGTCTGGCAACATTGCTCGTCGTTCCTTGTTACTATTTTTGCTTTCAGTCAGCCTTGCACACCGAATATCGCTATGTGCTCATAATTCACTACTTCTTCTTCGTGCTGGCCGCGGTTGGCATTTACACAATCGCCTGCAAGCTTATCCACCAAATCTATAGCCGGAAAACTTCGGTTTCACTAAACAGCTCTAAAAGGAAGTCGTAATCTGCTTCTGCGGCTTTGCCGCCGCACAGTGCAGTAAGGCTCCGCCTTACTGTTAGGCACTAAAAACAACTGGAGGCTATGCCTCCGATTTATGAGGCGGAGCCTCAAAGAGAATAAGAGGAAGCCGCGGTAAGGCAAAGCCTTACCGCACTGTGCGGCGGCGAAGCCGCGAACCCAATTGCAGATTATTTCGGTTCAATGCCAAGGACTTCGATCAAGCGCCGTAAATTCTCTTCCGCTTCGCGCCGGTAACGTTCCGCCCAAACACTCGTATCCTTCGAAGCAGGATCGTGGAGCGCAGTACTCAACTGGGTGATCAATTCCCGTTCGTTACCGGAATCGAAGAGCAACATGCCACGCGTCTCTCCGGCTCGCGTTGCGACCACCGGAGTTCCAGACCAGATAGCCTCGATGCGTGCGATTCCGTAACTCTCGTCCGCGAAAGCACGAACAAACACATCGCTTCTCTTCAGGATTTCGTGAAGCTCGGGGTTGGGAACCTTCTCGAGCACAGTAATCCAGCTGCGTCCCCGCAGGGTTTCGCTCCGGTACTGTTCGTCGCGTACGAACGCGCCATCCAGAAATATTAGTCCAATATCTTCATTCCTTCGTTCACGAAGTTGTTCGACGGCCTGGGCGACATCCTTGAAACCGTAACTCGGAAAAAAGACACCGATAGAACAAACTCTCTTGCCATGGGCGAGATAAGGTTCGATAAGTTTCGCAGTAGTATTGGAAAGTCTGGCCACGTCATCCGACGGTGGATTGGGCAGGAGACACGGAATAACCGAGACTGGCTGGCGCACCTTGATCTCTTCTTTCAGCCAACGCTTCAAGTCTTCACTGACAACCACAAAGGTGTCGACCGCGTTAATAGCGCGATGAAACAGCCGCCGCTGCATAGTTCCGAAGTGGGGATAGCGTTTAGGCAACGAGCCATCGTGAACGTTCTTATACCACTCGAAGCGCAACAGCCGCTTGAGAAGCAGCCAGACCGGCAGCAAGAGTGGATTGGGGTATTCCAGATGAAAGTGTGATGCATCAAGGATGCGCGCTCCGTGTCCTTCTGCTAGCAAGGCCCAGAGCGTTCCCAGTCTGCGATGCGCGATGAACCGTATATCAGTGTCATCCGGCTTCGCACCTCCGTACGTCCAGACGCGTACACTCTGGCGCCCCAGGTGAGCAACTAGGGCCTTCATGTAAATCGCAACGCCACCGTAGGGCGGGGGCAGTGGCCCAAAGAGTATAATTCTTCTGCTCATTCTGAGAGTTTGAAGGGAGTTTGGGACAAGCGAAGTCTACAGGTTCAGCGCTACATTAACTTTGCGACGTGCTAAAGGCAAAGACTGTAAGGTAGCAAGACAATGATCGCAACTGAGTTGGAGGAAGAGATTGAACAACTATCTCGTCGCGAGCCGTCGGCGGTGTCCGTCGTAGTTCCTTCCTACAATCACGCGCAGTTTATTGAAGCAACGTTGCGCTCGATCATGCAGCAGACGCTCCGGCCGGCGGAGTTAATCGTTATTGACGACGGGTCGAGCGACGAATCGCCTGCCGTGATCAATCGCATGCTAAACGATTGTCCTTTTCCCTGCGAACTCATTGCCAGGCACAATCGGGGCCTTTCCGCAACTTTGAACGAAGGATTCGAACGCACCCGAGGCGAATATTTCGCTTACCTTGGCTCGGACGACATGTGGCTGCCCGAGTTTCTCAAGGCGCGCGTGGGGCTGCTTGAATCACGCCCTCAAGCTGTCCTCGCTTATGGTCACGCTTATCTTATCAACGAACAAAACACAATTGTCGACTCGACGGCTGACTGGGCCCATTATGCAGATGGCAATGTGCGCGAAATGCTTTTGCAAACGACAGCGCCAATGAGTCCGACCGTGCTGTATCGTCGTGAGGCGCTTGAAAGGCAGCACTGGAATGAAGACTCGAGGCTGGAAGACTACGATCTTTATCTGCGGCTGAGCGAGGAGGGCGAATTCGCCTTTGACGCGCGGATCCTGTCAGCCTGGCGCCGGCATAGCTCCAATGTCAGCTGGGACCAAACGCTCATGTTGGAGGAACAGTTGCAGGCGCAACGCAATGCGGCGTCGAGATTTGGCTTTACTGATCGGGAAATCGAAGATCTGCAAAGGACGACCAGGTTTCGCAGAGCCGAAGATTTTCTAAGAGTCGGTCAGAAGTCGCAGGCGCTGCGCTTGATAATGCACAACTTGCGAGGCGCTAAACCCTCCTTGACGACAGCACGACTTCTCCTGCGGCTTTTGATTCCGAATTCGTTTATGCGCGGGCGCGCGCGTGTCAAGGAGCGCAGGGCTAAAGAGCGATACGGAACCTTGTAAAGCGAACTGTTAGTTCGCCACCCCACCCCGACTCAACCCGCGAAGCGGGTTGAATCTCTCCTTTAGGTTTTAGAGTTACGGACCAAACCGCCGGCGATACTCACCGCTGACAATGAACGACTTCACCATCTCGGCCTGAATGAAGTTGCCACCATGCTCATTCAGCTTGTTAAGCCAGAAGTTATAGCCCGCAAAGTCTAAACCAATTTCCGGTGGATCATTTGGGTTACGTCGCAGGTAGCCGAAGTACTGCATCAACACAAATGCCTTGTTCTTCTCGCGGTTAGTGACCTCTGGGTTTTGACTCACCAGACGGACTACCAGCGCCCGGCCCTGCGTAGTGTTGTTCGCGGTGAGCTGGCTGATCAAGTTCTGCACCTCCGATGGTGGAAGTGCATTGCCGGTGTTGGTGTTCAGGGCGTTCACGAAGTCTGTGGGACTCATTCCGGCCGGGAAACGTGCGAGGAAAGCGGGACGCTGCACCCAGCCATTGAAGAACGCCACCTTGTTAGCTTCGAGAATCGCCTGCCAGTCGCCCGACGGGTTAACGATGACGTTACGTCCGAGGCGTTGCGTATCGGTCATCAGCTGCGAAAAGGTCACGGGTACAGGTACTGTGGGTGGATTGATATCTCCAAACGAAGCCTTATAGGCTTTGTAGGCGAGGAAGCCCGTCTCCTGGTACTCGATCGAGAGGAAGAACGCTCCCGAAACGTTATCGCGCCGCAATCGTCTGCAATCCTGATCTGCGCCGCAACTCTCGATCTGATCAATCCAAAACGCGAGACCCGCTGCGTCCGGATCACGATTCAGGAAGTCGGCATAGTGTTGGGGCACAAAGAACTGGGAAATGTCCGACGCGTTCCCGGTTGGCGATGAGCTGAAGGTGACCGACTGGTTCCACGGTGGGTTTACAAAAGTTCTGTCCAGTGGAGTGAAGGGTCCTCCCGAAGGTGTAACAGTGTGCGTACCTGTCGTTGAAATGAAGTTAAAGACAAACCTGCCGGACGCGTCCGTGACAGAGGTAGCCGACTGTGTCCCAGAAAGCGTCAGTGCGACGCCGCCTATTCCCGCACCACTCGCGTTCACGACACGACCGGTGATGCTGACTGATGTGCGCGGCTCGTCGTCGTTAAGAATGCCGTTGCCGTCGCGGTCAAGTGCGAACAGCCTGCCCTCGCCCGGGGGAACGCCCATGAAGGTAAGTTCATTACCTGGGCCCACGGCGTTCAGCAGGGTCTGCAGAGTCACCGGGGCTTCGGACTGACTGTCGGGTTGGAACATCCCGTTAGTGAGCCTGAGAAAAGAGTGCGGGCTTCCAAAGTAAAAACCTCGAACGACAAGGTCGCAGTTCGGGGCTCCGCTTTGCTGCGGGTTGGACTGTTGGACAAGGAGATTGATTCGGTTCTGGACGTTGAAAGATGACTTGTTGGTAGCATCCACTGTGACCATCATGCCGACAGCTGGCGCTGTACCAGTGTCAAACCTCATTATCATGTCCTCGATACTGCTCCGCCAGCTATCGGCGGTCGCCTCGCTGCCAGCTTGACCAAAGTTAAACTGCGGCGCCTTTTGGAAATTGAAGATCGTGTCGAACGAGCCGTCGTGTGAAAAGCCGAAGCCGGTCATCTTCTCACCCGGTGTCTTGCTCATTCCAATTTTCTGGTAAGTCCCGCGGAATGGCGCCACCTTCACGGACTGAGACTCATGAAGGTCATCTTTGGGAGTGATCCTGTTGTCCGTGCCCACCTTGAGATTAGTTATCAAATGGCATTCGCTGCAATTGATCGTTCCACTGCTAGGATTGGTAGACGGTCCAAACAGTTTGTTAAAGCTAAAGAAGCCATTCTCATTTGGTGGACGGGTCGGGAATTGATTGGGGTTCGGCGGGTAGGTAAGCGATTGCACAAAGGCCTTGAAGGACGCCATCTCTTGGGTGCTGAGTAGTCTTCCGCCCAGGAGAGAGACGAAAGCCCCGTTGAAGTTTTCAAGTCCTGCCCTATCGCCGCGCCAGTGAAACGGTTCATTTCCGATAATGCCACGAAGACTTTGAGTCATCATGGGCCCCTTCATCGGATGCTGATTGTCGGATCCGCTGAGATTCGGCGGCAGGAAGGTTTGCACGGGGTCAAGCGATCCCAGCGGATTGCCCAGGTCCCACACCATCCCATCACGATGACCGTTCAAGTGGCAACTCGCGCACGACACAGTGCCGTGAGAGGAGAAGCTCGTCGCGTCGTAAAGGAAGCGACGCCCGTCGCGAACTGACGCCGGCTCTGGATTGAAGCCGATACTGACCTGCGACAGCTGTGCCTTCGTGAGCGTATCCACGATGCTCACCGTCTGATCGAAACGGTTAAGGACGTAGAGGCGCTGGCGCGATTCATCAATCGCGAGGCCGGTTGGCCCCTGTCCCACGCCGATGCGCCCCGTCACGTCGCCTGCCGAAGACAACACGCCCACGCGGGCCGAGCTGGTTGCCGCCACATAGACAGTGCCATCTGATTGGCGCACGACATCGGCGGGCAATGCCAGACTCAATTGGCGGTCGGCATCGGAGCTGGCTGGGTTACCGAAATCCACGAACCCGTTCAGATCAAAGGTGCCGAGGAGTCCCGGAGTCCCT
>DATBRN010000371.1:0-8189 GCA_036560225.1 Pyrinomonadaceae bacterium
CGTGAGCCACATGGGGTTGGCCCCCGAAAGGGAGAGCCAGTGGATTTGTGAAAGTCCTAAAACCTTGGACGCGGCGTGGTACCGACAGTTTTCTGGGGCAGAACTATTGCCAGGGGCAGGAGATCGTTTGCTTAAATGCAAGAACTCCATCGCCTTGAACCTGATGGGTGACTGGTGCGGACCTAGTCTGACACCAAAAGATTGAAAACAGGGGCGCGTTACTAAAGATCGCGGACCCAGCGAGTTGAACGGAAAGGAATAAAGAAATTTATTTCACAGGAAAGTCTTTGCCTCTTGCAACCTGCCTTCGGTGAGTAGACCGGATTCTCTGAGCGCTTCAGGTTGATATTTGTCTTCTCTGTTGCCGTCTGGTTTCCCGACGGTGCCACAATATCTCAACCATTCGCTCTTCATTTCCAGCCCCTCGCAGAACCGGACTTGGAGCGTTACTCCATCCGGCTCCCAGTGGAGTCCTTCACACTGTTGTAGGGTAAAGGCGGTGAACTATGCGTGCTCGCGGCATCCGTAGCGGCATCACCGACCAGTAGCGCGCCCAAGTAATCGAGCGCTTTTGACTGCGCCGGTTAAGCCACTTGAACAGAAGCTTTAAGGCGAAGTAGTAATACTTGCGCAGGCTTCGTGTATTGCCGCTAATCCCGTAGTACTGGATATGGCCCCGCAGGTGCTGCTGGACATGCACCATCATGGCTTTGCCCCCTTCTATTCGCAGCACCCGCAGCCGCTCGTTGAGTAGCTTTAACTTCTTGATGATCCGCTTTCCTTCGGTCTTACGCCCCACCGCAAAGTGCCCTCTGCGGCTTTGACTTACAAAATGCGTGAATCCCAGAAAGTTAAAAGTCTGTGGACGATTTAGCTCATCCTTCAAGCTTTCTCGTAGCGCTTTGCTGCCAAAGCGCAGCATCGCTGTCTTGCTCGGTTCGACTTCCAGACTAAAGCCTGCCAGCCGCTCGGCCAGTGCCGAAAGAAAATTTCTGGCGTCTTCTTGGTTCTCAAAGCACGCGATAAAGTCATCGCAGTAGCGCACAAGATCCGCTTTACCTCGACAATTCTTCTTAAAGCGCTTCTCAAACCACAGGTCCAAGACGTAATGAAGATAGATATTCGCCAGCACCGGTGAAACCAGTCCCCCTTGAGGAGTCCCCATCTCACTGGCCCGCCACATCCCATCTTCCATCACTCCGGCTTTAAGAAATCTCCAAACGATGCGCAAAAGCCGCTTATCCGATATCCGGTGCTCCAAAAACCGCATCATGTGGGTGTGGCAGACATGGCAAAAAAACCCTGGATGTCTGCCTCCACCACCCATTGCGTGCGCTCCCGGGTGATGATCTCCTCTACCCGCCGAAGCGCTTGGTGCGCGTCTCGGTTAGGCCGAGATCCATACGAGCAGTTAAGAAACTCCGGCTCCCAGATCGCTTGAAGAATCGCGCTCAGCTGGTCCTGCACCAGTCGATCCTCAAAGCTCGGTATCCCCAGCGGCCGGGTACGACCATCCCCTTTCGGAATGTAGACTCGTCGTGCCGGCTTAGGCAGATAGCCAAGTCGTCGCAATCGATCCGACAGCTTCACGAGCCGCTCCTCCAGTCCTACGCCATAGTCCTCCTTTCTTATCCCATCCACTCCGGACGCCTTGTTCTTATCTTGGCGCTCGAAGCTCTCGCGCAATGCCTCGCGCTCGCACAATAACCCCATGAGTGAGTTAAAGCGCTCCCGCATAAGGCCACGCGCCCTCTGTGTGAAACGGATAAATTTCGTTGTCATGGCTAAAATCCGGCCCTGCGTCCGGTCCATGTCTCCTCTATCCGTTGCCTCCTACCGCCACCCCTTTGCTCTGCCCGCATTACCAGGCTTCTTCGCTCGTATGGGTGGCTCCGACTTCCGCCAGTCTCCGCTCTCTTCCTCGCTTCTTACACTTGTCCGAGAGTGCGTCTCAGCAACGCCGACTGGCGGATCTCCTTGGTTACCACGTAATCTCTATGTGAGGCTCGATACGGCCTAGGACCCCGGGGTGGCTCTCTGCACTCGCCTTGGCGCGCAAAAGAACTGTGGCCTGCTGGCCCATTAATACCATCGGCCTTTCCCAATGCGGTCTTTTCGGGGCTCTACACCTTCAAGGTCAGCACCACCTGTTACCTTTGCATCTCGCCTCCTCTTCTGCCTACGCATCAATCAGTCTGTTACCAGACTGACTGCAAGGCTGAATTCCAGGCCCGTGGCTAGCGGTTACCTGGGCAGGATTCGCACCTGCAAGATTACGCGGCATTGCCAAGCCGCTGCTAATGGGTGACTCCCTTGTCCACTTTTGATCAACTCTTCCTTGAATAGTCTTTTCGAGGAGACGCGGCTCAGGACACTTTGTGGGACGTGGCAGCGTCCGTCCAAGATACACCCTTAAAGCCTACGATTTGCTCAAAGCCGCGCCGCGACAATAGCGAAGGAGGCTCAAGATGTCCCGATTGAAATTCCCACAATGCGCCGCGATGACGTTCACCGCCATGCTGTTGCTTGCCGGTTGCGTCTCGCAACAAAAGTATGACGCGCTGGATGCAGAATATCAGCAACTCAACCGGACAATGTCGGCGGAGGTCGCCGCCAACCAGATGCATATCACGCGATTGCAAAACGCCATTAAGGTCACGGTCAACAGTGAGCTTCTGTTTCCCTCGGGTGACTGGCAAATGCCGGTTGAAGCGCAGCAGACCATCGGCAAAATAGTACCAATCCTCGCCCCTATGCAGCAAACCAAGATTATCGTGAACGGCTATACCGACAATGTACCGATCGGCCCGGGGCTCATGCGCGAGGGTATCACCAGCAACGTGGTGCTGTCACAGAAGCGGGCCGACAACGTGATGCAGTTCCTGATCTCGCAGGGAGTCAAGCCAAGCCTGGTGTCAGCGCGGGGTTTGGGCGAGGCAGACCCCGTGGCCTCGAACGACACGGCGGAGGGCCGGGAGCAGAACCGGCGGGTGGAACTGACGCTGGCCGGTTCGGGCAACTGAACCAGCCATACCTGGGCTGGTCGCCGCGAGCAGCCGTACTACAACGAGATTTAGCTTTCGTTGCTCGTGGAGGCCCTCGCTGGTCATGGTGCTAGGTCAAACAGGGAGAGTAAAATGAAGATCAAAGCTGTTGTTTGATACACACAACCTCCATGCCTAAACCACACAGGCTAGGATTAAGCTGTTCGATGCGACAGGCAAATCTCACAGGATTTGTTAGATGGAGAAATCAGTTCAATCCTGGCGTCACTTGATCACTCTGTCCGCTCGCGCCAGTACGTTCGGCGGAATCGTGAGTCCGATCTGCTTGGCCGCCTTAAGATTGACTACGAACTCAAACTTCCTTGGCTGCTCCACAGGCAAGTCGGCGGGCTTGGCGCCCTTGAGAATCTTATCAACGTAGGTCGCGGCGCGGCGGAATAAGTCGGTAATACTCACGCTATAGGTCATAAGCCCTCCTTCTTCCACATATTCGGCAGTGTAGTACATCGCTGGGAGCCGGCTCTTTGCCGCGAGGTCTACAATCTGTTTTCGATAAGGATTGACGACAGGGCTCGTCAGCACGAGGAGAGAATCAGCACGTCCCTTGCCTGCGGCCCGGAATGCAGTCTCAATATCCTTGGGATCTCGTACCTCTAGGTATTGAAGCTGCACCGCGAGCCCCCTAGCGGCGAGTTCAGTCTCCTTCAACGATTGCGCGTTGCCTGGCGTGGTCGAAGACGCCAGGACGGCGACGCGGGAAAGCCGAGGAACGACCTCCTTCAGAAGCTCCAGTTGTTTTCCGCTTATCTCCGGGGCAAGGGTGGACAACCCAGTAATGTTCCCTCCCGGTCGCGCAAGGCTGGCGACAAACCCGTTTCCAACCGGGTCGTTATCAAGCGCCATGACAATGGGAATCCTCGCAGTGACTTCCTTAACCGCGCGCGTGCTCGTCGGACCGCCCGTGACGATGACGTCAACCTTGAGACGCGCCCAATCGGCGGCGATCTCATTGCGGCGCTCCGGTTTTCCTTCGGCAGAGCGCCACTCGATGATAATGTTCTTGCCCTCGACGTAGCCGAGCTCGCGCAGCCCTTGGCGGAATCCCTCGACGCGTGCCCCAACGGCAGACAAAGGCGAGTCGAACTGAAATCCTATGCGCGGGATCTTGGTCGGCTGCTGCGCTTCGGCTATGACTGCAACAGCCAGCAGTACCACCACAAACAGGATTGAGACACGAGCTTTCCTCAGTGCATACATCATTCGTTATGTATCATGCGGGCGGTAACGGTAGTAGGGAAAAGTCAGATTTACGTCGGAAGGGGACAGGTATTCGTCGATTGGGAAACCCAGATTTTTACCTGAGATTGAACTGAATGACGCTACATTCTAGCCGCCCATCAGCTTCAGACCGTTCACGGCTTTTACCAGCTCTTGGCTTCGCGAATGCAGATACCGAGCCGTCGTAGCAAGACTCTTGTGGTTCATAAGACTCTGAATAACTCTGAGATTTTCTCCTTGGCTTAACAGCAGTGTCGCAAAAGTATGCCGCAAAGTGTGTGGTCCCATGCCATGCGTTCTCAGTCGGGATTTCTTGAAATATTTCTTCACCAAATACCAAACCGCCCCACGCGAAATTCTTCGATTCCGGCAAGATATAAATAGTGCCCTTGCCCGGCTCCTCTTCCGCCGCTGCTTTAGGTATGCTTTGAGTTCTGTTTTGGCCGAGTCAGCCAAAGGCAGTATGTTAATGTCTCCACCTTTACGATGAAGCCGTACTGTCGATTGATGAAGGTCGATGTCGGCTTTGTCCAGCTGCACAATTTCACGCAGTCTCGCTCCGGTTAAGAGGAACATCACGATTATTGCCCTGTCCCTGATTTTTCTAAATGGACTCCGATTCGTCTCGACAACTCGCAGAAGCCGGCCACATTCATCCTGGGACAAAGCGCGGATTTCACCCATCCTGATTTTTGGAAGGGCAATATCTGCCGCGGGATTGTCCCTCAGCAGCCCTGCTCGATGAGCATATTTGAAAAATGACCGTATGGCTGCCAAGACCCGTGCACGAGCCAATGGACCGTTTGGCTTTTGATGGCCGACTTCCGAGAGCCACATGAGATAGTCTCGTATGTGGTCGCGCTCTATTGTGGATCGACTTGCGTTTTTTTCCGCTTCGAGGTGCTTCAAAAATCGTTGAATGACCTGGCGCATGCCTATTCTCCTCTCCCTTGTTTTTAGAGGGAGGAGGATACGACAGTTTCAGCGCCCGGATAATACTGGTGGAGAATTCAGTTCAATCCTGGCGTTATTTAATCACCTTATCCGCCCTCGCCAGCACGTTCGGCGGAATGGTAAGACCTATCTGCTTTGCCGCTTTGAGATTGATGATGAACTCGAACTTCGTTGGCCGCTCGACGGGGAGATCTGCTGGTTTTGCGCCCTTTAAGATCTTGTCTACATAGGTCGCAGCGCGGCGAGCCAAATCGGACGAGTCGACTCCGTAATAGATGAGTCCCCCGGCTTCCACAAAAGTTCGCCTAACCCACATCACCGGCAGCCGACTTTTGGCAGCGAGGCTGACAAGCTTTGCTCGGTGAACATTTAGCAGCGGCCCTCCCATCTCGAGGACACTTTCAGCGTTTTCCTTGCGCGCCTCTTGGAATGCGGGCTCAATGTCCTTGGGACTTCGTATATCGAGATATTGAAGCTGCACTTTTGATGCGGTCGCGGCGACCTCCACCTCTTTCAACGCTTGCGCATTGCCTGGGTTGTCTGAAGCCCCGAGAACAGCAACGCGGGACAGTCCTGGAACGATCTCCTTTAATAGATCGAGTCGTTTTCCACTTAACTCGGGCCGAAGCGTTGACACCCCGGTGATGTTACCGCCTGGTCGCGCAAGGCTGACGACGAAACCACTAGCAACCGGATCATTATCATTGGTCATCACAATAGGAATCACGCTCGTCGCTTCTTTAGCTGCACGAGTTGCCGTCGAACCGCCGGTAACGATCATTTCTACTTTGAGGCGAACCAATTCGGCGGCGAGAACAGGTAATCGCTCAAATTTTCCCTGAGCATATCGGTATTCGATCGCGATGGTTTGCCCGTCAATGTACCCGAGTTCGCGGAGGCCCTGATGGATGCCACTGCGAGCATCTGGCGAGGGTCCACTGCTCGCCCAGAGAAATCCGACCCGCGGTACTTTCTTCGCCTGCTGCGCCTCGGCGATGACGGCAATAGCGAGCAATACCACCGCGCACAGGATTGACGCGGGGTTCTTCGTTAAGCACCTCATTTCGACGTTATTTATCACGCCGAGAGAGCGAAAGAGAAGTGAAATTTACCACGGAAGGCGACAGATATTCGGCAGATTGCAAGGCTGGAATCAGTCTAAGATTGAACTGAACGACGCAACGGATAAATCTTACAGGATTTGTTAGATGGAGAAATCAATTCAATCCTTGCATCGCCGCTTCGTTTTCTGCAATCACTTGATCACTTTGTCCGCCCTGAACAGCACGGACTGCGGGATCGTCAGGCCGATCTGCTTGGCGGTTTTCAGATTGATGATGAACTCAAACTTTGTCGGCTGCTCGACGGGAAGATCGGCCGGCTTTCTTCCTTTCAGAATCTTGTCCACGTAGGTGGCTGTGCGCCGGTACAACAGTTTCTGATCTGGCCCATAGAACATCAATCCCCCTTCCTCCGCAAACGGGCGGCCGTCCGAGATCGTCGGCAGGCGGTTCGTCACGGCGAGCTTCGCGATCCTTTGCCCCTGTCCAAGAGTGTTGATAAAGAGCGGCTGAACGATCAGCGCCCCCGCCCGTTCTTTGATCATTGCCGAAAAGGCTCTCTCAATCTCCTCGGAGGCCCCTATGATCACCGGCTGGAATTTCATCCTAAATCTCTCGGCTGCCTCTTGCGCTTCCTTTACAAACAGCTTGTGTGCCGTATCACCTCCATAGCCCAGGAAGGTCACACGGGAGAGTTTTGGAAGAACCTCTCTGAGTAATTCCAATCTCTTTCCAGCCAGCTCGGGCATCATGCTGGACATACCCGTAATGTTCCCGCCCGGCCGCGCTAGGCTCGCGACGAACCCACTCCCCACCGGATCTGCCGAGCTCAGCATCACGATCGGGATCGTTGTCGTCGCGTTCTTCGCGGCCTGGACCACCGGTGTGGTGCGGACCACGATGAGATCAACATTCAGCCGGACCAACTCCTCGGCCAGCGCAGGGAGACGTTCCATCTTGTCTGCCGCCCACCGGTATTCGATGATGATGTTCCGTCCATCCACGTAGCCTAGATCACGCAATCCTTGCAGGAACTCTTCTTCTTGCCATGCGGGACCGCTGGGCAACCCGATAAAACCGATCCGAGGGACTTTCGTCGGCTGCTGCGCCTCGGCTATGACCGCAACAGCAAGCAACACCACTACAACAAGGATTGATGGCACCGCAGCCCTCTTCATTGCGCACCTCGTTTCGAGCGTTATTTATCCCGCCGAACGAACGGATTTGCAAATAAGAAGTCCTCGCGGACCCGTAGGATTGAACTGAACGACGCATCGGGCAAATCGTGGCCAAAAAACCGTACCATGTCTACCGCATGATAAAAATAAAAAAGCCAAGCGGCTTGCTTGGCTGTCAGTGTGAGAAAAACTTATTGTAAAGGAGCTTCCAGCAACGTCCCCGCGAACCGTTCCATTTCAATGCGTGAGCGGCCCGAGCTTCTGCGCGGCATTCGTGAAAGCGTTGATTACACCGATCCTTGTTCGCCTTTCTCAAGAAAGTAAAAATTAGGCTTGTCGGAAACACCGGCCTCCCGCATCGCTTGTCGCAGTTCCTTGGATTTTATAAACCGCCGAGCGTTCTCCAGATTATCCCATTCAAATAGGAGCACAAGGTTTTTTGGACTAGCGGCGGTGTGGAAAATCTGGTATGTCTTTTCGCCGCCAGATTT
Source organism: Pyrinomonadaceae bacterium (assembly GCA_036560225.1). Lineage (GTDB taxonomy): Bacteria > Acidobacteriota > Blastocatellia > Pyrinomonadales > Pyrinomonadaceae > PSRF01. The sequence continues at coordinate 7,968 of DATBRN010000371.1, forward strand.
GCGCATAGCGTTGTGCGCATCAAACACGCTTTTCCACTTTGTATAGTCTTTGACTTTATGTCGAATCAGCATGTAAGGCATGTGTGACCTCCTCTTTTGAGATTTACTATAAGCAGAACCGTTTAACAAAATAAAAAAGGCAAGCGAATTTGCTTGCCTGAATTGGCGGGAGAGAACAAAGAACTATTGTAAAGGTGTTTCAAGCAGAGTGCCTACAAAGCG
>DATBRN010000372.1:0-3979 GCA_036560225.1 Pyrinomonadaceae bacterium
TCGCCAGTCAGGTTGTACCCTTCCTGCATCACCCAGATTGCCTGATTCGGATCATCCGGAGCGTTCACATTCCAACGGCGCACCGCTACGAGAATGCCTCGCCCGAGGTCGAAGTTCGCTCCATAGTTTGTGGTGTCGTGCTGCATCGAGGGCGCTTGGGTACTCATGTAGCCATCACGCCAGTCGTATTCATAACTGGTCTTGGAATAGAGCTGCCAATTGCCATCAAATATGTAGTCTTGATAAGGCAGGCCGATAATGCGGCGACTGAGGAATACATCGTCGTTTTTGTAGCCATGCACCGTAAAGCGAATTGGCGTTGAGCCGTCGGCGCCATATTCCGTGACCGTACTGGGCAAACCGAATGAAGCAAAATAGTCGATAGAGGTGCGGCTGCGATTGCCCGCCGCGTCGTAAATGTTTGTTTCAGTAATACGCGGGTTGAACTGATAGCTGACACTGGTGTTGTCCTGCGTCCACGCAGTGGTAGTCCATTTTTGACGCACTCCTCCGGACCATATTTCACTCTGGATCGGTAGGCGACTCTGCCAGCCCGTGCCGTAGAATTCTTTGTAAGTCGTGCTGTTCGGTTCGCCGACGACAGTTGCGGTACAGGCGCTTCCCTCCCGGGTGAACTGCGTGGTTACCTCGGAGGGCACACCGTTGATGCCGGTCCAGTTCTCAGCCGCTAGCCTCGCGGCCGTGAGCCGGGTGGAATCATCCGCCGCGAGATAATCGAAAGCGATGTGGGCACGTTCATGATTATCCAATGCCGGATTGCTGTCCGAGGCGTAATGCGTGATGCGCGCGACCTGGCCTGAGTTCCAGTTAGTGTACGCGAACTTGTAGTATGAGCCGTCATCGAGTCCCACCATGGCGAGCACGGGTAGCGACTGACCGTTGGCAACACCAGTTATCAATGCACCGGAGAAGTTTGGCTGAATCGTCGTCGTGGTCCACCCAAAGCTGGCCCAGGTGTGCGTTTCGGTCGTTTGACCCCCGCCGAGTAGGTCGCGATGCCAAGTCTGTGTGATCGAAAGCAGATTCGCGTTGCCGTCATAGTTGAATGTAATTGTCCGCGCGAGCGTATCGACGATGCTTGTTATATCGCCGAGAGAATTGTAGTTAACGGTGAGGAAGTTGCCGTTGCGATCCTTGATCTGTATGCAGCGCCATTCATTGTTCAGCTTGCTGTAGCTCATCTGGGACCCGTCCGTGGCGCGAAGCAGCAAGCTACTGCCGTTGTCAGTCAGTTGAAGGTAGGAAGAATCGGCCGCTTCATAAGTAGCTGAAGTACCGACTTGCCTTAGTTCAACCCGACTGCCGGCCGCCATGATCAGCACGTAGACGTTTGCGCCCACCTGCGCATCAAAGAATCTTTCCTGAATGGTCGCAAAGCCCAGATGAAAACCAGGACTAAGCCAGCCATTGTCTTCGTCGAAATAGAGGTAAGGACCGGCACGAGTCCAGGTCGCTGCCGAGGAGTAGGACAGAGTTAAACCCAGATCGAGTCCAGCGCGACCGGGCAAACTCAAAAGAGGCACACTCCACTCGGCATCGCGCGCCATTATTTGATTGCCGGATTGATTGTTTGCATCGTCACGCGCTGACGCAAGAGAAGAGACGGCGCTGGAAGCACCCCCGTTCGGCGTCACCGTCGCCACGTCACTGATGAACTCGGGGCATTCATCGAAGGCGCGGCGTACTCCCTCCCGGCCCATGGCAGGTATCTGACTTTCCCAGAAAGCCCAGCCTCCCTCATCCGGATAACGCAAAAGATAAGCTTCATAGAGATCGTAGACATAATCGTGGTTGGACCTATTTCGCGCCGCATAATCGGCAGACTCAAAGAGCGTCTTGCCCAATTCACGCGCCGCCATCACCATTGAAGGTTGTCCGTGTGCGTAAGCGGCGCGGAGAATGTCGTCCCAATAAGCCTGCTCGGTCGAGTTTGGCGTCCGCATGAGAGCATAGGAGAAGAAAGTCTGCAGATACTGATCATCGCCGATGGGTAGCGGTGAAAGTGCGCCTCTGGTTCGGAGAACGTGGTTGGATTTGGCCTTCAGGCCTTGCGAGCCTGGTCCTGAGACCCCGGACGTGCGCGGTCGCCAGCGTGGCGGCTTTGTTGGCGTGCTTGACTGGCTCGCCGTGAACGCGTCAGCAAGACCAGAGTCTTTGCCAGCTTCAATCTTGTCGCTCGAGTCGCTAGCGCGAGCGTGGGCGGCCGGCAGGGAAATAGTCTGTGTGAACGCGCTCCCCGTGAAGCTGATCGTGCCAGGATCGCCAACCTTCCGGCCGTTGCGCGGCTCGATCGGCTTGCGCGGGCCCCGTACCGTCGAAGGCACGGGTGGCGGCGCCTTCGGACGCCGCTGACGCGCCCGCCGCACTTCATCAAGATTCGGCAGCGTTGCCGCTGGTGGCCCAGCTTGCGGATTGCCTCTCCGTGACTGTGCCAGGCCGCTGCCGGGTGATGTCCTTGCGATTACAAACGTAGAAAGCAGCAAAGAGAAGGAAGTGAAAACTGCCAACGTGATTGCCGAAAAGCCTTTATTCGAAACTTGGCGATAAAACCATAGCGGTACAGCGCGACCCGGTAGGTAAAACATCGCGAATCCCCCCAAGCATCATGAAATGCGAACGGAGACCAACAACTAAGCTGCCTGAGGGTCAGCAAAGTTTCACAGGACCTTTCGGTTCGTTCCTGTGAGATTGGCGAGACTTTTACTTCTCGTCGCTTAGCTTATAGGGGAAGGCGCGAATGTTATTTTAATGTAATGGGTGTGTCAATAAATTTATTGTTACTTTTTCCTCACGGATGTAGCGCGACATTTGATTCCCGATCTTCGTGCTGGTGCTGGTGAGGACGGCTGACGATTTCGACAAGCTCGTCTTTCTCAACGATGTGTCCGCTGGTTCGACTAGCGCGAGCACGTGTCAAAGACTCTGATATAACTTCTTTTACTTTAGCTTCTGATCTGTCTAAATAACTCCTGCGCCTGCGTGTCATTTCTATGAAACACGAAATCAGAGAAGACAGCTCAGATGCCCTGCTACTTTCATGGACGCTAAGTCGGTCGTTCAGAAGTTCTGCGATTATCCTCCATACCTAGCCTATTTCGATGTGCCATTGAGATGCGAGGATTGTGGTTCAAAGTTTGTATTTGAGGCGAAGGAGCAGCAATTCTGGTATGAGGAATTGAAGTTCTGGGTACAATCACGGCCGAAGCAATGCGCCGCTTGCCGCAAGCTTCGCAGGGAACGCAAACGCGAGCAGAATGATAAAGGCAGAGTGGCTTAGTCCACCGCGATGCCGAACAAAGCCTTGCAGCTGACGGCGCGTTAGCATGTTTCTCAAGCAGCTTCTTTCCTTCAGCTTGGATGCTGCTCGCGCGCCGCAGCTGAAGGCCCGCCTTGTGTTACTTCTCGTGGATAACGGTATGAAAGTCTTAGCTGCTGCGTTCATAGTTTTCATCTTCGCTTTACCGTACGGCAAGGCTGAAGCCAAAGCATTTGATTTTCAGTCTCAGCTAGATGTTGTTGATATGCGTTCCCGCAATGAGGTTTGCATGACCATTCCGAATGCGAACTTGGCTGAACGTAGCCGAGTCCAGATTGTGTCGCCGTATAAGCCGCAAGCTGTCGCTGTAGCTTTTATTCAGAAAAAGCTGTCGGGCAGTTGCTCGCGTAATCCAGACACGAGCCCCAACGACTCTTTCTATTCTTTGAGGATCTTGAGCGGGAAATTAGAGCCTGAAGGCGTTGGCATCGCTGTCGTTGGTGCAAAAGTCGATTTCAGAGTCGCAAATGGCTTGGCCAACGTAGACTTGAATGGAGATGGGCACAGAGAGTACTTCCGGGTTTGTACCAGCCAGGAAGGTTTGCATCTCACAATTTGGTCAGGCAAATCGTTAAGCGGTGTAAGAAGATGGCATTGGTATTATTACCTTGGCTATGACGTTGAGCCTAGTTGTACCAGTAG
>DATBRN010000373.1:0-10198 GCA_036560225.1 Pyrinomonadaceae bacterium
CGTTAGCAAAGAGCTATTTGCGGATTTCGTTTTCGCACGAATCGAGCGGAATACTCTCAGGATTTTCTTTGGTGACGGTTGTTCGCGCTGCGCGCTCAGTGCGGGCGAGACGCCCGCGGTCCCAGTGTCCCGGTCCCAGTATTCGCGGTCCCAGTACCACCAGTATCGAGTTTCCTTTTACATCCCGCCGGTGATTCGGTCGTAGGCCTCACGTATGGCCTGCATTCGCTCCCGCAGAGTTTCGCTAAAGGTCTCCGGGTTTTCGAAGCCGAGCCGCTTCGCAATTTCATGGTACGCAGGATAATCCGTTCCCGGTAGGGCTGCGACTTTGCCGGCAATCAGCCGCAGGTGATGATCGACGGAACGAAGAAGCTCGTAACCTTCGCTGAGCGCTTCATAGTCGCGAGTTTCTAACGAACCGCCGCTTCCGAGTCTTGCCAAGGTCGCCAGCGTCGAACGATCTTCACCTTCATCCGGTACGTCGTCGCGAAGTTGAAGGTAGCGCGTTGCAAAATATACGTCGAGCATACCGCCAGCTGAATACTTAATATCCGTCGAGTGACGGCCTCTTTTGACCTCATTGCCCTCAACATCGCGACCGCCGTCACTCTGGCGCCCATTCTGACTAAAGCCCCTGGCCTTCTCCTTCTCCAGGCGCTCACGGACGCGGCGCGTCTCTTGTCTCAACTCGTCTGGACTTATCTCGCGAGCCCTTTCGTGAATCGCGTGTCTCGCGTGCGTTTCGACCATCCGGCCCAGCTCCAGATCCCCGGCAACCGCACGCAGCTTTACGTAGGCAAGCCATTCCCAAATTACGCTGCGCTGTCTTACATAATCGAGAAATCCTTCAGAGCTGGTGATCAGCGGTCCATTTTTCCCATTAGGACGAAGACGAAGATCCACTCGATAGAGGTAGCCCTCTCGTGTCACGCTGGAAAGCGCTGTGATCATTAGCTCGACGAGCCGGGCATACGCTTCATCCTGTGTGAGCGTGGCGACCGGCGACGAAACCAGGGAGTCGTAGACGATTGCAACATCAAGGTCTGATCCGTAGTCAACTCCGCGACTAGCCAGGCGGCCAAGAGCGAGTACGCTCAGACGCGGGCCGCCCTTCAAGGGGCCATAACGCCGCGCCATTTCGCGCCGCGCCACGAGATACGCGACGTTAATACTGGCTACGGCAAGCTCGGTTAGAAGTTCATTCGACTCCAGCAGACCGATTCTTCCGGTCGTGTCTTCAGCGCCGATCTCAATCAACAGTCTTGACCACTCGCGACGCAAGGCTGACAGTTCCGCGGAAAAACTCTTCTCCGGATCGATACTCGCCCGCAAGTGAGCGCGATAGTCTCGACGTCGTCTCGGTTTGTCGGTTCCATGCGAGTCTAGCGAACCAACCAGGGCCGGGTTAGCGGCAATCATTTCTCCAAAAAACTCGGAGATGCCGCAAAGCCGTACCAAACCCACGAGGTTGTTTTCAGACAGTTCTATCTTGCCTTCCGATTTTTCCAGCGAAGCCGCAACGCGTGCTGTCAGCATCACGGCTCGCTGCGGGTTGGTCGACTCACGCACTCGGTCGCGCAGCAATCTGGCGAGCAAGTCCACGTTGGAAGTCGCCATCTCAGTACGAAAGAGATGCGAAATAAAAACTCTGGCCGCCGCGTTCAATACACGCATTTCGTCCCGGATGTTTTCAGTGACGGATCCCGGATCATGCAACTCCGGCGCGGGGCGTGTTTCGCTTTGCTTTAAATATCCGCCATCAGCCTCAGCGAAAACACGGTCGTAAGCCCGGCGCACGTTGGCCGTATGGAGGCTGAGAGCTCTATCGAAATCGTCAAGTGGAGTTGCTCCTGAAAAGCCCATCCGCCCGGCGACCAAAGAACGATGTCCTTCAGCTTGCGGCACGCTATGAGTTTGCAATCCATGCTCCATCTGCAGTCGATGTTCAAGTGTTCGCAGGAATACGTAAGCCTCGGACAATTTCGAGCGCTCCTGCTCTGAAATAAGATTGCGGTCGGCCAGCCGGCCCAGGCTTATTAGAGTGTGCGTAACGCGTAACCATTCATCGCGCCCACCGTGAGCCAACTGCAGGGCTTGGGCGATGAACTCAATCTCTCTGATGCCACCGCGCTGAAGTTTCACGTTGAAGCCGGTCGTGCTCCGCTCGACGTTGCGGTCGATCTTCTGCTTTGCCAGACGAACACTGGCGAGAGCTTCCTCTACCGAAGTGTCAGATCTGTAAATGCAGGGCTCCACTGCGACAGCAAACCGGGAAAAGAGCGAGGTCGAACCGGCAGCAGCTCGGCTCCGAATCAAAGCCTGACGTTCCCACGCCTGCGCTGATTTGTTGTAGTAGTTAAGAGCTTCATCGTAGGAACAGGCGAGCGCCCCAACGCGGCCGTGAGGTCGCAGACGCAGGTCAACGCGATAGGCCGCGCCTTCTCCGGCCGGGTGGCCCACTAATTTGCTGATTGTTTCTGCAAGCTTGATAAAATATTCGCGGTTGCTTAGTTTGCCGCGCTCACTCGAACCACCCGCGGTTGTGCCGTCGTCGGAATAGATGAACACCAGATCGATATCCGACGCGTAGTTGAGTTCGCCTGAACCAAGCTTGCCCAGAGCAATGACGGAAAACTCCGCCGTAGCGCTGCGCCCGTGCTCGTCGCAGAGCGGCGCACCATATCGATTGTCGAGATCCTGTCGCGCCAAACTCAGCGCGGAATCCAGAATGGCATCGGCCAGGTTTGATAACTCTTCCGTTGTTTCAACGAGTGTATGGGCGCGCCGCACGTCGTGAAGGTAAATACGCAACAGCTCGCGCCGGCGAAATCGCGCAAACAAGATTTGCGGAGTCAAAGATGAGTTTGTCAGCGCGAAGCGCGCCAGCGACTCCTTGAGTTGCTCGCGAGTTCTGACGCGAACGTCTGCGCGCTCTCGCGTTAGCCAGGATAAGTAATCGGGATTCTGCTCGAGCGTCGTCGCCAGTAGCGGACTCCAGGCAGCGAGCGTCAGGACATCTGAAAGCAAAGCGGGGTCGCGGATTAGTTTCTGGAACGCGCGAGGCTGATCTTTTGAGAGACGATCCAAAAAAAGCCGAGCGCCCTTCTCATCGGGCAGAACGCGAATTAATGATTCAACTTTCGCGTCGAGATCTTGCACGCAGACATATTACTCCAGATGAGTCTGGAGTCGTGGGTCTTGCAGTGCATCCGCAGATTTCGCAGATTTCGCAGATTTCCATAAAAGAGAAGCGGCAATGGTGCTTCGCGCACCTTGAATTGATAGGCACACCTATCTCTAGGACAGTGTAAGTCAATTCTTATCTGCTTAACTTAGTCTGTGTAATCTGCGAAATCTGCGTATAGACAGTTTCTAAATATCAAAGTAAAGCGAGAACTCGAGGGGCGTCGGACGCATGCGCAGGGGCGTAATCTCCTTCTCGCGTTTGTAGTTGATCCAGCGATCTATCAACTGCGGACTAAAGACGTCGCCTTTCAAAAGGAAGTCGTGATCCGCTTCCAGCGCCTTCAATGAGTCATCAAGTGAGCCCGGCAAGGTTGGAACGTCCTTAAGTTCTTCCGGCGAAAGATCGTAGATGTCCTTTTCCAGTGGTTCGCCAGGATCGATGCGGTTCTGAATTCCGTCGAGGCCGGCCAGCAACATGGCTGAGAAGGCCAGGTAAGCATTGCAGGACGGATCAGGTGGCCGAAATTCCAAGCGCTTCAGTTTTGGATTGGTGGAGAACATTGGAATGCGAATAGCTGCCGAACGATTTCTCGCGGAGTAAGCAAGGTTAACCGGCGCTTCAAATCCTGGCACCAGGCGCTTGTAGCTGTTAGTTGTTGGGGCCGCGAATGCAACCACCGCCGCCGCGTGTTTCAAGAGCCCACCAATATAGAAGCGAGCCATTTCTGAGAGTCCCGCGTAGCCATCGCCGGAGAACAGCGGCTTCTCAGCTTTCCACAACGATTGGTGACAATGCATTCCCGATCCGTTGTCCCCGAAAAGCGGCTTCGGCATAAACGTCGCCGCCTTGCCATACTGAAACGCAGTATTGCGAACTACATATTTGAATATCTGAAGGTTATCTGCTGTGCCCAGCAACGATGCGTAGCGGAAGTCAATTTCACACTGCCCGGCAGTGGAAACTTCATGGTGATGACATTCCACCGTGACGCCGCATTTTCCCAAAGTCAGCGATATCTCGGAACGCAGGTCGCTGAGCGTGTCGGTCGGGGGTACGGGCACGTAACCCTCTTTCGGACGAATCCGGTAGCCAAGATTTGTACCCTGAAACTCGTTGGCCTCACGTCCGGTGTTCCAGTGGCCTTCGTCGGAATCGATGGAGTAAGCGGCTGACTGTTGTTCGTTATGAAACTTCACCGAGTCGAAAACGAAAAACTCCGCTTCCGGCCCGAAATACGCCGTGTCCGCCAGGCCGGTGAATTTCAAATAGTTCTCCGCGCGCACGGCCACCGACCGCGGATCGTAGGGATAGCCCTCCTTGGTAATTGGATCGACGGCATTCCCGATGAGACAGAGCGTTGTGTGATCCGCAAAAGGATCCAGCCACATTCGCGAGGCGTCGGGAACCAGAAGCATGTCTGACTCATGAATCGCAGCCCAGCCGCGAATCGATGAGGCGTCGAACCCGAAGCCATCTTCAAAGACACCTTCGTCTAGTTCGCCGATGGGAAAGGTCAGATGTTGCCAGGAACCGGGCAGATCGGTGAATCGCACGGAAACAAATTTTGCCCCCTGATCAGAGGCAAATTTCAAGACAGTCTTTGCATTCATGAGTTCTCCTGATTGGAAATGGGAGTGTTAGGGGTACTCTTCGCCCCGGTCGGTTTCTTGGTGCGAAGTGTTGCGGAAGCCGGAAGTGGCTAAGGACGGAGCCGAGCGTCATGGCGCGACGAGCGCGTAAAAAAGTGTGCATTATAGTTTGGCCGCTGCCTATGTCAAGGTTTTTACTGCGAGCCTGTTACGGATGACCAGCATTTGGTCAGTAACTCCTTCTCAACTCGTGGTTTAAGGCGTTTCGAAAACTGAACTGAAACAAAAAAGTAATAGACCGACCCAGCGTTTTCTGTTACATTGCGGCCAAGCGTCCCATCCAGAAATTCTCCGCTAACTCGAGCTCGGGATGTGTATAACTACGCTTTGGCTTATTCAAGAACACACGAGTTTTTCCGCAGGCTAGTCAGGAGACCGCGAATTGACCACAGCAATTGAGCAGACGCTCGAAACCTATGGCATCGAAAACTGGGGGGCAGGATACTTTGACGTAAACCGCAAGGGAAATCTAATTGTCCGTCCCGCCGAGGGTGACACTCGCTCAGCTGATCTAAAAGAGATAGTTGATGATCTGGCCCGCCGTGGAATTGGTGCGCCGATTCTCCTGCGCTTCCCGCAACTAGTCGCGGCCCAGGTCCGGAAGCTGCAACGCGCCTTTAGTCGCTCCATCCGAGAATTTGAATATCAGGGCGCTCACATGTGCGTCTATCCGATGAAAGTCAACCAGCAAAGATCGCTGGTTGAGGAATACCTGCGCGAAGGCTCACGCTACGACTTTGGTCTCGAGGCCGGCTCTAAGGCAGAACTTTACGCGGCGCTTGCCCTGGAACAAACGCCCGACAGCCTGCTGGTGCTCAATGGTTTCAAGGATGAAGAGTTTATCGAACTCGCCTTTGCGGGCGCTCGGTGTGGCAAACGGGTCGTGGTAGTGATCGAAAAACTCAGCGAACTTGATCACGTGCTGAACATCGCCGATCGCAACGAAGGTGGCGGCACTCCAATTCTTGGCATGCGTGTCAAGCTTTACTCCAAGGGCTCCGGACGTTGGGAAAAGTCCGGCGGTGAAGCTGCAAAGTTTGGGTTAACTACAACAGAAATGCTCGAAGTTATTCGTCGTCTTGAAGAGGCGGATCGCATCGACATGCTCAAGCTCCTGCACTTCCATATTGGCTCGCAGCTTACGGACATCAAAAGAATTAAGAATGCGATGAAAGAGGCCGCGCGCGTTTATGCGAAGGTCTATCAGATGAAGGTGCCGGTAGATCTTCTCGACGTCGGCGGAGGGATGGCGGTGGACTACGACGGCTCCAAAACGGCGTTTGACTCGTCTGCCAACTACAGCGCGCAGGAATTCGCAAATGATGTGATCTACACCATCAAGCAGGTCTGCGATGACGAGAATGTTCCACATCCCACAATCATCCAGGAGTCGGGACGATACCTGGCTGCCTATCACGCGCTATTAATTACGAATGTACAGGACGAAATCGAAACCATAGTTGAGGACATAACTCCGATTGAGATTGACGACGACGATCCGCAGGTCATAACTGAACTGGGCGATCTTCGATCGTCAATAACTGTGAAGAACTATCGCGAGTACTATCACGACGCGCTCGAACACCGGGAAGAGTTGTTCACGCTTTTCAATCTTGGTTTGGTTTCACTCGAGGATCGCGCGAAGGGTGAGGTGCTTTTTTGGGATGTTTGCGAACGCGCCGACAAGTATGCCCAGCAAGCCAAGTACGTATCTGAAGAATTTGACGATCTCCGGCGACTCCTATGCGCCAAGTATTTGACGAATTTTTCCGTGTTTCGGTCGGTCCCCGACCACTGGGCACTTGATCAACTTTTCCCGATTGTACCGATTCATTACCTCAATAAACCGCCGACTGAATACGCCACACTTTGCGACATCACTTGCGACTCTGATGGTGTGGTCGACAAGTTTGTCGATCTGCATGACGTCAAGCAGGTGCTTGAGCTTCACTCTCTGGTCCCGGGGGAAACCTATTACCTGGCATTTCTGCTCGTTGGCGCTTACCAGGAAGTTATGGGAAATAACCATAACCTCTTCGGCACTCCGCATGAAGCTCATATCTATATTGATGACGAAGGCTATCTCATTAAGAAGGTAATCCGCGGCACGACCGTCGGCGAAGCAACTGAACGGGCCCGCTATGAGAAGAGCGTGCTTCACGATGGTTTCCGTCGCTTGATAAATCAGCGCGTCAAGGATGGAGAACTGACCGAGGCCGAGGGTGCTGATCTGGCGCAGTTCTATGAGTCCCGTTATGACGCCTACACCTACCTCGCGGTTAATGGCGCCAAGATGGGTTCCCGGCGGCGCACCGATTTTTGAGTACTTTCTTGTAAGTCCGAGTGAACAGCAAATCGTTCTTGACGTTCACAATCTGAGAGGTTGACCTTTTATGGTTACGCAGCGAAAACCTAAAGCATCGAAGTACCTAACAACGCCCACCCGTCCCGTGCAGGTGGATCGCGATCGCTCCGTTGCTGGTCTGCTTGAGAAGATGGAGGGTGCAGGCTTTGGTAGTCGCCAACTCGCGGAAGCTCACCGCATCTGGCTCGACATGCTGGGTGACAACACAACCATTATTGTCGCCGGCTCTGGTGCGTTGATACCGGCCGGAATGCGTCGTTTGCTCGCTTACGTGATTAAGAACCGTTTTGTTGATGTATTGGTGCTTTCCGGCTCACTTCTCTTCCACGATTTGCACGAAACGCTCGGTCGCTACCATTTCCAGGCACATCCCAACATGACCGACGCCGAACTGGACGCCTCGCAGATTAGTCGCATGTGGGACCTGCTCGCCAGTGATGAAGAATATCGTGAGGCTAACGAATGGGTTGGCGGCTTTACCAATCAGCTTGACCAGTCTCGACCTTACTCGACTCGCGAATTTCTGCATCTTCTGGGCCGAGAATTAGCTGAGATTGCCACCGAAGATGGCGTCCTTACGTCGGCATACAAGGCGCGCGTTCCGATCTTCTGTCCGGCAATCGCCGACAGCGGCATCGCCATTGGGATAGCCGGGGCACGGTTTGAAAAAAAGAACAACTTTATGTTTGACATCATTCAGGACGTGCTGGACATGACAAACATTACGGCGCGGGCGCGGCTAACAGGGGTGATCAACCTTGGCGGCGGAACGCCGAGAAGTTTTGTGCAGCAAACGGAGGTTTCTTCATTCATCCTCAAGAATCATCATCAGGGCCACAAGTACGCCATACAGATTACTACCGATGCTCCTCATCCCGGCGGTCGAACCAACGCCGTTTCATTTGATGAAGGATTGATATACGGCAAATTGGCTCGCGGTGCTCACAGCGCTTACGTGAATTGCGACGCGACCATTGCCTTACCAATTCTCATTACCGCGCTGTCACAGACCGCAGCTAAATACCTGAAGGGCCGCAAGCGTCCGAACTTCACTTTCGGTCGAGAATTGATCGTAGAAGTGCCGTAGCCAGAATCCGGCGCGTATTCCCAGCAATCGTAAGGGCCCGCCCGTTCGGTCCCAGGGAAGATTACTCAACTTGGAGTAGATTTGCGTCGTGAGACTGCGAGAAGGCCAAGTCCCACAATCAAAACCAGAGGTACCGCCCACATCGTTCCCAGGTTTGCCACACGCTTCAAATTCAAGATTGCCAATACGGCCGCGGCGACTAGAAATACAAATCCAAGCACTTGCAGGGTTTTGGCTGACAAGTTTCTACCTCCGTTGTTGATGACTGTTGAAAGCCTGCGGGAGCACGCGACAGCCTATTTGCGTCCCAAATATTGAAACGCTGCCGAAGCATTGCCATTCATCGTCGTCACCGTGAAAGGTTCGTAGTTCAACTGCTGGAACGCACTTGTTATGTCGTCAATCCATTCCCTTTGGTGATGTCGCACAACCACGCCTTCGGGAAGTTCAAATACTCCATAGCGTTCATAGGAAGCAGCATATCGCTGGTAACGATCGCGATTGCGCTGATCATCGTTAATCAACAGATCACTAATGTAGAGCAGTCCGCCCTGCTTGAGTACACGACTGGCTTCAGCCAGAATTTGCCGTTGCGCTTCGTCATCTGGAATGCAGGTCAAGAGCGCAAAAAGCAACAAGATGTCGAAGCATTCATTTCTAAAAGGGAAGTTCAATCCATCGTTGCGAACCAGGGCGGCGCGAGGTACTGCGACATGAGCACGCATCAGCATGGCTTCAGAAAAATCCACACCAACAAGATTCTGGAAACCAACTTCCGAAAGATCAGCGAGTGTGCGTCCATAGCCACATCCGTAGTCAAGAATGCAAGCCTGCGGATTTGAATATCGCATGAGCCACTCTGCACGCAGCGGATGCGAGAAGTGTTTTTGATTAGCTACTCGGTCCCAATAGTTAATCTGTGCGGCCGTGTCCTGCATCAAGCGATTAAGGGTCACGTGAGATCCCTGAATTTGAAGGTTAAGCCGAAATAAATCCAGTACCAAATCAATGCCCCTATTTGAACAATGAAGAGCACGATGAACCCGGCGGAACTCTTGTCTATTCTCGCATCGCTAACAAAAATCGAAAGCAAGACGGCAATCAGCGACAAGATGCCAAGGGCAAAGGCAATCCACCGGTAATCCCAAAACCCCGTCGAGGGTACGGTCGCGCGGCCCCATCCGGACCAGTAGACCCAAACGAAGTGAGACAGGATGAACACCAGCCATAAGATCCAGGTCATGAAAGCAAACAATCCGGGATTAATGTCGCTTCCCAACATGAACCTGCTCCAGTCAGCAGTAGGATTGCAGCCGGCAATCAGGCTTCTTATTGTGTTGTAGCAGAAGTCCAGACAAGCTGCGAGATACCATATGCGCAACAAGAATCGAAGCCAGGGAGTTGTGAATGTCGTAAAGAAAAAGATCAGCGACAAAATCAGGATGAGCGCAAGGTCAACGAATTGCGGCGTTCCTATGAATCCGCCTAATCTAGTCACACGCTGTGGCGCCGGATTGTTGCATATTGTTCTTTCACTCACAGTGACAGACGTCGAGCCATCGGCGAGCGGAATAGTTACACCGTTTAGAAAATTGCCTGCCGGGTTTTGGTGCGGAAAGGGGGCCAACTTCGGAAAGTGGCCCGTAACGAATAGCGCCGCCGTGGCATGCGAGCCCTCATGTATGGTGGTCTGAAAGAAGTACAACGCTGGCAGCGCGAGAAGCAACCACGCGAATGCCATCAAATCGGGGAACCAAAAATTGCGGAGTCGATCCAGGTATTCCATCATCTTCCTTTCATCCTCGAAGTATCATGGCTGCTTAAGCCACGCACGCAGAAGGAAAGCTAAATACGGATTGCTTATATTTACAAACACGAAGATGACCGCAAGCCCAACAACCAGAAGCACT
>DATBRN010000374.1:0-14194 GCA_036560225.1 Pyrinomonadaceae bacterium
TGCAAGTATCCTTTCTACCGACAGTAAAAGGGGTGAGTCTATTCTTGGATAAGCGGGTTAAAAGGCGGTGAGAGGATGTTGCTCGATAGTTGCGGTATTATCAAGCAAGAGGAAGATAATACCACCCGAAGGTTATTATCATGGTGTTGGAGGATAATATATAGTTGGGCAACCTGAACTCTCTTTGTTCATGAACGTGGCATTCAATCTGTATGTTCTTCTTCGCGGCCTTACATTCTGTGTGGCCCTATTACTTGGCTTCCTACTTCTTGCCGCATTTGTATGGGTGCCTTTCTACGCTAGCGAAGGGTACACGGTGCAATTCCAAGATCGCATCTTCGGCCTGTTCGGCGAATTTCTCTTGTTCGTGACGATAGTCATTCCCTATCGGTGGACGGTTGCCTCGCCTTATTACCAATTTCGTCTAGCGCTGATTGTTTTTACCGCGGCCTGGGTTTGTGTGGTTGACGTCAAGGCCTATGACGCTGGGCTGACTAATCAACTCTTTTCGCTTGGCGGCATTCTAACTATCATAGCGGCTCCTTGGTGTGCATTACGCTGACCATGTACCGTAACCGAAGACCCACGCCCGATAACGGGGGTGCCCAACAACTCGTTGGACCGGAGTGGCGGGGGCGTGTTTCGTAACTAGCTCGGTCCGGCGGAGGGTGCTTTGAATCGCGCCGCCGCGTCAACTCAGACGTTGGGCGGCTTCCGGTTGAGCAACTTTGCTAGAACATGCTGAGCAAAAAAGTCCTCCAATTCATTCTCTTAACATTCCTGATCAGTTGGTCAGTAGCCCTGGCCGCCTTCCTGCTCCACATAACCTACGGCTCAATCCTGTTCTTAGTCATCATCGCAGTCTGTTATATGCCCGCACCAGCGTATGCCACTTTGATCCTACAGAAGCTGGTCTACCGCCATCCGTTGCAGCCATACGGGTTCACACTCAAAAACATATCGCTGCGTTGGCTCTTAATAACGACCGCCAGCTTCGCATGGTTCATCGTCCTGGGAACATTTGTAGTCATTGCCATTCTGGGAAACGTCTTCGGAGTAGCTCTCTTTGGCAGCATTGATTTCAGCGAAGCTGCGTTCTTACATCAGCTCGCGATCTTTTCACGCGGCGCTTTTGGTCCTGTTCCCCAACATGTTCCTATTCCGCCGGTTGCAATCTTCCTGCTCGCCATGGTGCAGGGTTCCATCGCCGGGTTTACCTTTAATCTTCCCTTCACTTTTGGCGAAGAGTTAGGTTGGCGCGGATTGTTGTTGCGAGAAACACAAACGTCAGGCTTTCTCAGAAGCAACTTGTTTATTGGTGTGGTGTGGGGATTATGGCACGCACCGATCATTGCGCAGGGCCACAACTATCCGGGCCATCCGGTAGCGGGAATATTTATGATGACGTTATTCACCACCTCTCTGTCTTTCCCGATGGCCTATTGCCGGTTTAAGTCGCGGACTATTCTGGGGCCAAGCGCACTTCATGGAATGATCAATCCGCTCGGAGTACTGACCGTGTTCTTTGTTGTCGGTGCAAACCCGCTGTTTGGATTTGTCGCAGGCATCGCCGGTATTGCGGTCATCCTATTGTTGACCGTGGGTATATGTTTTTTCGATAAGAAATTCATACGAGACTATCAGATATTGTGAGTTGACTGTTGCGGTTAAAGCCGCTCATCAAGGTCTGCCGCCGCACAGCAAATCGTTGGACGCGAGCGGCGGGAGCGCCTCTCGCAACTAGCTTGGCGCGGCGAAGGATGCTTTGATTCGCGCCGCCGCGTCAACTCAACCGTTCGGTGCTTTCCTAACCTTCAGCCCAGAATGAAACTATTTGCCAAATTTTGGTTATTGGGTAGTCGCACTAATTGTTGCCGCCCAGTCAATCTCGGCGGCTGAGTGGCGGGTATAGAAACAGGGTCGTACGCCCGATGCGCTGGAGGATTACTATGCATCTCCTGTCGCGGCGGATGGCAAGATCTTTCTCGTAAGTGCCAGCGGCAAAGTGACTGTGCTTAAAGCCGACCCGCAGTGGGAGATTCTCGCCATGAACGATCTGGACGAAGAGGTTTGGGCCACACCTGCAATTGCAGGTAGCAATCTCTACATCCGTACACGTAATGCGTTGTACTCGTTCGGTGCGAGCGCGAAATAACAAGCACGGTCCATAAACATGGAGGATGGGGTTAAGATGGTGGCGGGACGTGTTGATACTAAACCAGCCGAAGCGACACGTTGACGACCGTTTGGTAAGACTAGGCAATGCCGCCCTCACCAGACTTAAAATCCGTTGTGATGAGATTTCTCGGGTCCAGCCTCCTACCTCACGGCGGAGGGTTCCACATAAGTCTGCAGCTAAGTTGTTGATAGGTATGGTAGGCGCGAGGGGATTTGAACCCCAGACCCCTACTGTGTCAACGCGCGAACCAGCGCCACGTAAAACGCGTCATGCGTTTTTACGAGGCGAAAATCAAGTTCAGCGGCTAGAGAAGTCAACCTACGCTGCATAAATCGCATAAACGTCAGGCACATTCCGGCAAAACTCCGGCAAACACGGGAGACATGTTTGGCAGGAAGGAGATCGCGCTACCTTTGCGATCGGGAGTACTAGAACTTTTTATTGTTCAGCGAGTTCCTCTACGTCTAATCTATGACAAGGGACAGTCTCCGTTTTTCGATGGATTCGGAGCGTGCCGTTCTCTCTAAAACAGGATTCCTTCATGCCACAACTTGCGATGAGACCGAAAATAACTAGTCTGCTGCTGATTGCCACACTCGCTACCGCGGCTCTTTTCTTCAAACTCGGTTCCGTCAGACTCGATTTCCTGGATGAATCAATCTATGCAGAGTCAGCTAAAGAGATGGTCCAAACGGGCGACTGGCTCACTCCACACTGGAACGGGGTAGCATTCTTTCAGAAACCTCCGATACTGATGTGGCTCACTGCGCTGCTATTCAAAGGTTTTGGGATTTCAGAAACTGCGGCGCGAACAGTAGCTGCCCTTTCTGGCGTCGGCGCGGTGATAACGACGCTTCTTCTGGCACGGCGATACTTTGATGAAATACCTGCGGTTGTGGCAACGCTCGCGCTACTTTTTTCCGCGCCATTCTTTACTTTCGCTCGCTCAGCCATGATGGATGTGTTGCTCACATTCTTCATCCTACTTGCGGTTTATGCATATCTAAGAACGAAGGAGAACGCTCGTTGGTGGCTATTAGTGGGGACTAGCTGTGGCCTGGCTGTGATGACCAAAGGCGCCGCGACCGCTCCCTTTCTTATCAGCTTACTCGCTGCGTCAATCTGGGATCGGACAAACCTAACCCGGGAAGTTTGGGCTGCTCTTCTGCTATTCCTTGTCATCGGTGGCACTTGGCACTTCGTGATGTTTGATCTCTACGGACAGGCGTTTCTCGCAGACTACTTCGGTCTCCACGTTTTGGCTCGCGCCACCAGTGGCGTGGACGAACAAGCCAAAGGCTTCTTTTACTACCTGCCGGTCGTGGGTCTGTTTCTTCCTCTGCTCCCATTCGGTCTGTACCGCCTATGGAAACAAAGAGATCTGCCCGTGATAATCCCGTTATTTGGCCTCATGACGATCTTGTTCTTTTCAACTGCCGCTACCAAGCATGCCTGGTACATCGTGCCGGCACTCCCTTTCCTCAGCATCCTGATTGCGCCGGCACGCGGCAGCGTGTTTACCCTGCGAATTTATGTCCTGATGTTGCTCCTGAGCGTCGTCGCCACTGCGATCAATCTAAAACAGAACAAAGCTAACACGGCGGCGTATGCATCCGTTGCGGATTTGAGCTTGAGAGCCAAGCTTGACAGCGGCGCGATCGGCGTGTTCCCGGAAATCGATATTGGACCAGAGGTGCTCTTCTATTCTGATCGGCATTTATGTGTCGATCGTGACACGCAGCACACAATGGCGCCTATGGCGCAGTGTTCGACACCGCCGGAGCACATCATTCTTCCCGCACAGGATCTCGAACAGTTGAGGGTAAGATATGATCTGACTCAGTTGGCTACTTCGGGCGCGTTTGTTTACTGTCGCGCTGATCCGCTGAGCTCGAGATCTCGAGATAGTGTGCTTCGAGAAGAGTTGCACTGCGAAGGTCCATCCCGCCGGTGTGTTCTTACGAGGCGAAAATCAGGTTCAGCGGCTAGAGAAGTCAACCTACGCTGCATAAATTGCATAAACGTCAGGCACATTCCGGCAAAAATTCCGGCAAAACAAATAATGCCATCGTGAGTATTGTCGTGCCTATACTAGAGATAGTGCCGACCATGCGCTAAATTTACGCTCATGGAGTGAACCAAAAAACCCTGAGCGCAATCCACACGCTTTGAAATTCCAAATCTGAATCCCAGATGATTAGGCAACTCATACAAGCTTCCTAGGATGCCGCAGGAAACCGGGCTAGAATCCCATCATTCTCATGAAACGTTGTCCATCCTGCCAACAAACATATTCCGATGAAACGATGATGTTCTGCCGCTCAGATGGTGCGATTCTTGAATCTTTGGATAATGTCCCGACGGAAATCCTGAGCAAGCGGTTTGACCCCTCCACTTCTTCGGCAACCAGGGTTCAAAAGACTACTCTGGGTCAGTCGTCGAAACTAACGCCTCGCGCGAGAACCACAGGAGACCTGAGGCCAGAAACCAGATACGCGAAAAGTGGCGACATCAATATTGCCTATCAGGTGCTCGGAAGTGGCCCAGTGGATCTGATTTACGTGCCCGGGTGGGTTACTCACCTCGAATACGGCTGGGAAGAACCTTCTCTGGCCCGGTTCTATCGAAAGTTAGCTTCCTTCTCGCGACTGATACTATTCGATAAGAGGGGTACTGGACTGTCTGACCAGAGCACTAATCTACCAACGCTCGAACAACGAATGGACGATGTGCGCGCCGTCATGCAGACGGTCGGCTCAGAACGTGCAGTTGTCTTTGGAATGTCTGAAGGCGGCAACATGGCAATGCTATTCGCGGCCACTTATCCCGAGAGAGCAATCGCATTGATTACGTTCGGCGCGTTCGCGACGCGTGTTTACAATCCCGACTATCCCTGGGCTCCGACGCCGGAGGAGCGACAAAAGTTTTATGACGCCATTGAGGGGGAGTGGGGCGGACCGATCGGGATTGAAGATCTCGCGCCGAGCAGAGCTGAGGATGAACGCTTCCGCCAGTGGTGGGCAAGTTATCAAAGACGCAGCGCCAGTCCGCGCGCGGCATTGACTCTGGCGCGGTTGAATACATCGATAGATGTGCGCCATGTGCTGCCGGCGATCAGAGTGCCGACACTGGTACTTCATCGAACCGGAGATCGCGATTCAAATATCGAGGAAGGGCGTTACATCGCATCGCATATTGCTGGCGCGAAGTTCGTTGAGTTGCCGGGAGAGGATCATCTTTTGTTCGTTGGCGACCAGGAGGCGATTTTGCGGGAGGTTGAAAGTTTTATTAGCCACAGCGGACGCGCGTCCGATGTCGACAGCGTGCTTGCCACGGTTCTGTACATAGCTGTTATGTCGAAGACCAAAGGTGAAGGATTAGATATTCACCGTTTCAATGTCCTCGCCAAGCGCGAAGTTGAATGGTTCAAGGGACGGGTCAGTGAGGCAAACGGCACTATATTCAGCGCCATTTTCGACGGCCCCATCAGAGCGATACGCTGCGCCAGAGCAATACGCGATTCAGCCCTTGAGCTTGGTATCGAAACGAAAATAGGATTGCATACCGGTCTGTGCGAGATGAGAGGGGATCAAGCGGCCGGTGCAGCTGTAGAAATTAGTAAGCGTGTCGCAGATCGAGCAGCAGCGGGAGAGGTCCTGTTAACGAACACGGTGACCGACCTGGTTTCCGGCTCAGAAATCGTTTTCAGCGACAGAGGCGCCTGTAGCTTCGAAGGGTTACTAAGGGACTGCCGGCTGTTTGCTACCGTTTAATTGACCGATCGGCAAAAGAAATAGTGGCAAACTTTTGAATGTCGTTCACCGCATAATCTTGAAAGCCATCATGAATTCCTGTGCATCTAGAAACATTGCCTGAAACGACTTACCATCCTGTCGGAGAGAGCCGCCCGTAAATTGGCGACGCTGGACTGCACTAATGTGCGAGATTATGCTGAGGGCAAACAGGATTGGATTGATACAGGATTACCTTTGTAGAGCGAGCACGAGCATTGAATATCGGAGGTTGCATGGCCAACGAACTGCCCAGGATGTTGTTTACATCTGTATTTGTTTTCTGCTTGATGTTAACGGGGATCTCTCGGACTACAGTTGAGATGATGACCCAGCGCGCGACTCCAGTCATGGTCGGCGAGACGGCTCCAGACTTCACTCTCGAGGATCAAAGCACGCGGAAGATTACGTTGGCAGAGTCGCGTGGAAAGAATCCGGTTGTACTCGTCTTCTATCGTGGTTATTGGTGACCGTACTGTGCCCGGCAGTTGGCCGCACTTAGAACACTTCTAAAGAAGAATGAAAACGTAAAACTGCTCGCGATTAGCGTCGACCCGCCGGATGTAAGCAGGAACTTTGCCACGAAAATCGCCGCGGACGGCAAGGGCGCAATTAGTTTTCCGATTCTCTCCGACCCCGAGCATAAAGTCATTGACGCCTACGGCCTCCGTGATCCCGCCTATGAAGGTCAGAAGGTTTACGGCATTCCGCATCCGGCAGTGTACCTGATCGATAAACAGGGAAAAGTTGCCTGGGCCAGGATTGAGTCGAATTACAAGCAGCGTCCAACCAATGAAGAAATACGCGCTGGGCTCGAATCATTGAAATGATTCGTCAGGCATCGTTTGAGCAACAGGATTAATAAGCTTGTACGACAATTGTGATTGTACGGGATTGAGTTGATCGCGGGCGGCTCGCCGATTGGTCTGTGTATGGAAGGCCCCGCAACACAAGGTAATTCTAAGGAGGATTAAATCATGAAAAGGCTACTTGCAGTCTTAGTGTCGGCATTGGCGGCGTTCGCGTGCACAGCGCCGACTGAGACAGGAAATAAATCGGTAGCGACAAATGCTAATAAGCCGGCGGAAACAACTTCGACTATCTCTGAGGCGGAAGTTATTGCTAAAGAAAAAGACGCGTGGGACGCAGTGAAGAACAAAAACTCTGAAGGCTTTCGCAAGATCATGGCCGACAACGGCGTCTACGTCAGCCATCACGGTGTCTTGGATCCCGCCGGTATTGTTAGAGAAACCGCGGAACTTGAACTTACCGACCTGAGTTTTTCTGATTGGAAAGTGGTGCCAATAGATAGGGACGCAGTCCTAGTCACTTATACCGCGCACATCAACGGTCGGATCAAGGGAATGCCGCTCGTTTCGAGTCAAGTACGCGGTAGTACTGCGTGGGTGAACCGCGAAGGAAAGTGGCTGGCAATTTACCATCAGGATTGCGAAGCCAAGGCAGCGCCATCACCAGGCGCGAACAAGCCGGCAAAGCCAATTTCATCTCCTGCCCCGACCAGCTCGCCTGCTTCAACCGGTGCCGATCCCATCGCGAACGAAAAGATAATTTGGGACGCTCTCAAGAATCGCAACCTCGACGCTTTCGCAGCCCTACTGGCGTCTGACTCAATCGAGGTAGAACCGGGAGGCGTGTACGACAAGTCCGGCTCAGTGAAAGGCGTCAGTGAGATGGATTTCTCGAAAGCTGCTTTGAGCGATTGGCAATCACTGAAAATCGATGAGGACGCCGCACTGGTAACCTACATGGTGAGGGGAGGAAGCGTCGATCCTTCTGGAGAGCACCATACGACTATCTGGGTGAATCGTGGCGGCAAATGGCTGGCGCTGTTTCACCAGGGCACGCCGGTATTGAAAGAACTCAAGCCGGTCTCGGAAAAACCTGGCTCCAGTCCTTCGGCAAAATCAAAATCTCCTCCGGTCAAATACTAATGAGGGAAGCAGGAGGTCGAGCTTAGTCGGATTTAGGTTAGTTTGAAGTAGATCAAATCATGCGCCACCCACTTTTTTCTTCTCTGGTCAGGCCGCTGCTGCTGGCGGTTTGGGCTCTCGCAATCGCGTGCGCTATTGCACCGCAAATTCGACGAGCCTCTTTGCCAACGGCGTCACCAACTCTCACGCAACAGTCGCCTACTCCTGATTCTTCCGATGCAATTAATCGTCCAACGAGCAAGCCGTACACGGGCGAACTTTCGATCTTTGAGGATCCAAAACGTGATGAGAAACTTCAGCCTGACCGGATTATGGACATTCTTGGAATTAAGCAAGGCTCGAACGTCGCTGACATAGGCGCGGGGTCCGGCTGGTTCACTGTTCGCGCAGCGCGGCGAGTTGGAAACAGCGGCACTGTTTACGCCGTGGACATTAATCGAGATTATCTTACCTATATTGAGAACAGGTCTAAACGAGAGAACCTGGCAAACATCCGCGTCATTCTGGGCAGGGGGGACGATCCGCTGTTGCCGGCGAAAGACGTGGATGCGGTTCTGTTACTAAAAACCTACCACGAAATTGCTCAACCGATTCGTCTGCTGGAACGAACTCGCGAGGCCATGCGAGTCGGGGCTTTGCTCGGAATCATCGATCGCAACGGCAAAGGCGACGATCACGGACTCAACAAAGAAGTAGTGATCAAAGAGGCTGCACGCGCCGGGTTTGCGCTGGTCAATCAATACGATTTTGTAAAGCCTGACCATGTGGATTATTTTCTGGTGTTTCGACCTTCGGATTCCGGCCTGGCCTATCGATAGGGAAGCCTCCCGCTTCTATCCTGCACTCGCTGACTTCGAGATTTCCTCAACCACTTCCGCAGTTGTTTCAGGCTCGTGTGCGCGCGTCGCGATGTCGGCCTGCGCGATGATTCCGACGATCTGGTTGTTGTCGTCCACCACTGGAATGCGCCGAACCTGATGCTTTTCCATGGCATCTGTCGCCTTTTGCAAATCATCATTCATATAACACGTGACAGGATTACGGGTCATTACCTCTTCGACCTTTACACCTGCAATCTGGCGCGCCTCGGCCACCACCTTCACTGCCAGATCGCGATCTGTAACTATCCCGAGCAGTCTCTTGGTTTTTCTATCCGCTACCACTGGAACAGAACCGACATCTTCATCCTTCATCAATTGAGCTGCCTGATCCACGGTATCACCCGGTAAACAGCAGGTTGGGTCTTTCGTCATTATCTCGTTGCACCTCATCTTGCTTGCTCCTTTCTTCTCGCCTTCTCGTTTGTATGCGCCAACTCGTTTTGAACTACAGACGGAAGCGCACCGGCAAAACGTCGTCGTCACTCCGTACGGTCTTAGTTCCTAAGATCCCGACTCCGAAAGGCAGTGTTCGGTTCCGCGGTGTGTGTGTACCTCAACCCTACACACTCCAACGAGTATGCCCGTTTATACTCGATGTTTTGATTCTGCCAACCCAACGGCAAGTGTGATGCCACTTTTCACTGAGTTTACTTCGCACTTACTTTAGGACGACTTCCACGCAGAAACGTCAGAGTCTTGCAGCAGTTGGGCGCAGCATCGATAACGAACACCGCAGCCCACGAGGCAGGATCCTACTGGCACTTCACTTGCGACTCATGGTTCACAAACAGACTGTCATTGACATTAAGTCAGGAGAATAAAAGTGAATATTTCAGAACCCAAAAGTGTAACCATTCCGGAACTCGCACTCATTGCAGCAACGCGAGGGGCCATCGGTTTTGGCGCGGGCCTGCTGCTTGCCGATAAGTTCAAGGGTGAACGACGCAAGACGCTTGGCTGGTCGCTTTTCTTATCCGGCCTCGCGAGCACGATTCCGATTGCGATGCATGTATTCGGAAAAAAACAAGCGAGTGCCACCCAACACTGAGCTCATGAGCTTCCTTGCTCAGTGCTGGACATGATCGTCCAAGTATTCAGGCATCAAGCAGGCGGCTTAGAGGACGCTATTAGTCTTCTGGCTACCAAGATAGAGAGTTTAGAAAATGTAGGTGCATGTTATGAAGATACTGTTGGCGGTCGATAGTTCGGAATATTCAGCCGCCGCAACAAAGGAAGTAGCGAAGCGGCCTTGGCCTACACGATCAACCGTGCGAGTGCTCTCGGTCGCCGAGCCGCTGCCGCCGCCAGCCGCTGAATTGTGGTACGACAATCGAGGGATACTCGACGCGGCACAGCGAGAGATGCGACAGAATAGTATCGAACTATCAAGGACAAGTTCGACAGAATTGCGCCGGAAAGGCCTTAAGATCGAATCCGTCGTGCGCGATGGTCACCCTCGCACAGCGATTGTTGACGAAGCTGAAAAGTGGCGAGCCGATTTAATTGTGATGGGCTCACATGGACGTACAGGGTTGACGCGTTTGCTACTGGGCAGCGTCGCGCAGTATGTGGTTGGTCATGCACCGTGCTCGGTGGAAGTCGTCCGGCAAAAAAAATCGAAGAGGCATTAGCGTATTGCGGGAAGGCGAAACATGACGACGCGAGCTGAATTGAGCCAAATCGCAGCGCACGACGATGGTCATACGGCATTGATGCGCGCGGCGCTTGAAGGTGACACTCCCGTTGTCAGAGCGCTCCTGGCTGGTGGCGCAGAGGTGAATGCAAAGGATAATGAAGGGCGCACAGCGCTGATGTTCGCAGTAACTAACATGCATCCGGACACAGCGAGGGAATTGCTTGAGCAGGGCGCCGAGATAAATGCGACAGCGGATGAATGGCGGGACAGCTTTGATGCTTGGCATTCGATATCGACTATCGCAACATGAGCGGCGCCGAACAAACTTTCGTGATGGCGGAACTCGCGCGACTGAAGAATGAAGGACGGATTGAAACCATTCGGGAGCGCAACGCCAACTATCACGTGTTCGCGTTTATGAACGGCACTCGACCTAATGACGAACTGATCGCAGCCTCGCTGGAAAAAGCGGGCGCGGACGTCGAGGAAGCACATCACGCAACGGCGGAACCAGCAAACGTCAAGAGCAAAACAGAAAAGGCGCAGACGAAGACCTCGAGATCCAAAGCAAGTGCGGCAAAGTCAAAAGCAAGAAAGCCGAATACAAAAACCAGAAAGCGCCGGTAGACGTCGATGAGTTTTCTATCTTGTTTTGATCAGAGATTCGCTGCAGGCGAGTTTCCGCGTTCGCGTGCGATCACCCTATCGCTTGCGATCCTGCTCGCGATTTCTGTCGCTGCCTGCAAGCGCGCGAATCGCACCAGCGATAACCAACCGAACAATACGGCTCAGCGAAGCGAGCTAAACGAACCAACGATTGAAGCACAGCCCACCTCTGCGACCGAAGAACATTGGCAAGTGGTCAATTCCGACAAAGTCACGTTTACGGTTGCAGCGCCTGAAGCCGAGTCGGTCAAAATATTTTATCGTCCGGCGTTTGAAGATCATCATGTCGTGCTGAAGAAGCTCAAGGCTCCCGACTCCAACGGAAAATTTTCTACTGAACTGAAAGTACCAGCCGACCTGGCGGGTGATGTCTGGGCTGAGGTCGACTACGGCAAGCGCGGCAAAAAAGAAACGAAGCGAATCGCGCTGACTACAGAAGAGGTGCCGATCGAGGCGCTCGCTGAAAGTTCGTACCAGCACACCGAAGACTCCGCGCGCTCGGACAAATTTACCGGCGGCCACATTGAACAGACCACGCTACAACCCGGCGAGGCGGATATTCGCATCACCGTAAACATCCCCGCATTTCAATTGACGCTTTGGCAGAACAACAAAGAGGTCAAGACGTATCAGATTGGCATTGGACGCACGGAGTTTCCTCTTCCAAGCGGTCTGCGTCGCGCCACGCAAATCGTGTTTAATCCCGACTGGATACCTCCCGATAGTTCCTGGGTAGAAGATCACGACGTCATTCCGGGCGAGACGATTGAAGCCGACGATCCTCGTAATCCACTGGGAAAGGTGAAGATCCCACTTGGCAATGGCATTCTGGTTCACCAGGCCGCGAGACCATCCGATCTTGGTCACCTTGTGTCGCACGGCTGCGTAAGATTGCTACTTGATGATCTATATGACCTGTCAGAAAAGATCATCGCGGCACGTTCTCTTCCCGTCTCCAAACAACAAATCGAACACGCGAAGTCGAGCAAGGATCGCCTGTTTGTCAAACTAAATGTGCCGCTGGTGGTCGACATAAACTACGACACTCAAGTCGTTGAGCGCGGCATGCTGCACCTCTATCCGGACGTCTACGATCACAAGATAAATACTGTCGAAAAACTACGCGAGGAACTGGCGGCGAATGGGGTGAATTCAGCCAATCTTGATGACAATACGCTGCGGCAAATGCTCAATCGCGTAAGCAGGTCAGAAGAGTTTCTTGTAAGTATTGCTGATATTAAGCTTGGCCGATTTGACACGGGCCAGAACCAACCGCTTACCGTGGCCTCAGTTAAAAAGCCTCGACCGAACACCCGGGAAACCCGAAAAAGTGCCCATTAATCGACGGTTTTTCGTGTCCTAAAACTTTCTCTGCGCATCAAACCCTTCGTGCCTTTGGCGCATCTGAATTAGTACCCGGCAATTGACCTCACATAAGGAAACATCAACAGAACGGAATTTATGAAGCATAAGAAAGTTCACGTTGCGCTAGTTGTGTTTGCGCTCGCGGTGGTGGCGGCTGTTTTGTCGTTTACACCGCGGAGTAGCCGTGGTCAGTCGGCTGGTCAGTTGGCAACGCTGAAAGCGGAGTCGCTCGTTAAGCCTGCCATTCTCAAGGTAAATCGAACCAACGTTTCGAGCGCCGTGGCTTCGTCGCCGTTTGCGGCGGCAGCTGCCCGAAACGCTGTTCTCAGGAATGAATTGCAGTGGGCATTCGGCGGGAAACAACAGCGTGGTTGGTATCTCTACAATTCGTTGATAAATCAAACTCTGAACCTGCAGAACGACGCTGAGGCGGGTGATTTTGGCGGTGCTCTCGCAACCTGGCAGAAGAAAATTGGCTTGAGTGGAGACGATGTTCTTGATGAAGACTCATTGATGGCCCTGGTTTCAAATTGGCAGAGCCGCCGGCTTAAGAACCACAGCGATGCCAACCCGGATGAGCTTCTAACAGCACCATCGTCCGACTTCTACGATCCCAGCCGTCCTGCGGAACTGCGTCAGGCGGAGCGCAACACCTATGCGGCTTACAAACAGATGGTGGCGGCCGCGATTGCCGACCCAACGTTGAATCTCGCACACACTTCTGACGGCGAGCTGGCGCCCACAGAGAAATACTTCAAGATAGTTTCCGCTTTTCGCTCGCATGAATATCAGAATCAGTTGCGGCGACAGTCGCCTAACGCCGGGAGTGCTGGCCTGGCGGTCCACAGTCCGCATACGACCGGCCGTGCTCTGGATCTTTACGTCGGCGGCGATCCGGTGGACACCAAAGATTCAAATCGCGCGATCCAGGTTAATACGCCCGCTTACAAATGGTTGGTGCGCAATGCAGAGCGCTTCGGCTTTCGTCCCTACTTTTACGAGCCCTGGCACTGGGAATACGTGAGGTAAGAAGCGACTTCCTGGTCCGCAGATTACACAGATTTCACGCCTACGTTTTTTGGTCGATAACTACGATCGGTTGATCACCTGATATGCACCGTCACGGCTTCGCCGCCTGATGTGCGGAAGGGCTCTGCCCTTCCGAAAACATCCCACTAAACATCTCGGGGCTACGCCCCACTTCGCCGCGAACTGTTCGCTCCCACGGAGCGAAAACGGGCGCGGTTTTTTCTTCAGCTTTAATTAGTTCGCCAGCGTGCTACGCGCACGAGGCCAGCGGTGCGGTTGAGCGCGGTCTACGCGCTACTGACGGAAAGAATCCAACTCGAGAATTGATCCGAAAAACCGTATTCAGTTAATCCACGACACTATTGGTCCTGATCTGACGGCGTTGATTCGCGAAACCGCGGCTAATAGTTGTTCCTGATGTAGGGTCGTCGCTATTTTGTCGCGCGGCTAACGCAGGCGCATGGCCGGGTCGCCGAACAGCGTCCAGCTGCGGCGCACGTCGGCATCGCTGGTTACCAGCTTGGCGGCCCGCGCCGCATCGCCAAGCGTGGCCACCGGCGCGGCAAACAGCAGCCGGTAGAACTCCTGATCGATTACGTTCTGCCCTTCCGGTTCCGTCAAAGTAGTAGAAGCCCAAACCGCCACGGCTCCGCCCGGCGACTTCATTAACGCCTCCGCCAGGCTGTCGCTGTAAG
>DATBRN010000375.1:0-12545 GCA_036560225.1 Pyrinomonadaceae bacterium
TAATCAGGCAGGGAATGACGCTCGCTGTGATGGGTCTGGCGATTGGACTCCTAATCGCATTCGGCGTGGCCCAACTTTTGGCAAAACTGCTGTTCGGAGTTAGCCCGTTTGATCCTTTGACGTTTGCGGGCGTCTCTCTGCTCCTGGGATTGGTGGCTGTCGTGGCTTGTTATGTCCCAGCACGACGGGCAACGAAGGTCGATCCATTGATTGCGCTTAGGTACGAATGAACAGATTTCGGATTGCTGATTGCTGATTGCTGATTGAAGGCGTTCCAGTTCTCAGATTAAGAAACCAATCTGAGATCTGAAATCAGAGACTTGGGACTTGAAATCAGGGACCTGGGACTTGAAATCAGAGATCGGAGATTTGAGATTTCAGATCTAGAAGCTGAGATGTAGTGGGGTGATTATGAATTCTCTTTGGCGGGACGTTCGTTACGGCGTGCGGATGCTGCTCAGGAAGCCTGGCTTTACCATCATCGCACTACTTACTTTAGCCCTGGGAATCGCTGCCACGACTGCAACTTTTACAGTAGTTGACGCCGTTCTGCTGCGCAAGCTGCCCGTCAGCGACCCCGGCCGCGTTGTCGTCATACACAATCAGTTGCCCAAGATCAACCTTCCTCGCACGCAAGTCTCCGCACCGCAGTACGTCGACTATAGCCGTCAGATCGATGCCTTCGAATCCACCGCGGCGATAACGAGTCGAAACTTCAATCTAACCGGCGTCAATATACCTGAACGTTTGCAGGCTGGCAGAGTCACCGCAAGTTTCTTCCTAACGTTGGGGATCAATCCGATTGCCGGCCGGTTTTTCAGTCCAGAGGAAGACCAGGTTGGAAATGAGCGCGTGGTTGTGCTTAGCGCTGCCCTGTGGAAGCGCCTTTTCAACTCGAGCACCGCCGCTCTCAACAATCCGATTCAACTCAATGGAGACAATTACCAACTCATAGGCGTAGCGCCAGCCGGAATTGAGGAAATCTATCCCCAAGTTGATTTTTGGATTCCGATGGCATTCACGGCAAGGGAGCTCTCTGAAGAGCGCCGCGGGAGCTTTTCATTCACTATGCTCGCGCGTCTGCGGCAAGGGACGAGTATTTATCAAGCGCAGAACATTATGAGCGGTGTGGCCCGGAATATTGCCGGTTCGCACCCTGATGAGTTCAACATCGAAGTTCGATCACTGACTGATGAATACGTTAGCGACGTGCGCAAACCGCTTTTCGTGCTGTTGTGTTCAGTAGTTGCCGTTCTACTGATCTCGTGCGCGAATGTCGCCAACCTCTTGCTGGCGCGGGCCTGTGCTCGCACCCACGAGATTGCGGTGCGCGCAGCTTTGGGCGCAGGACGCAGTCGCCTGGTTCGACAACTTCTCACGGAGAGTATCTTGCTCGCTGTTCTCGGTGGGGCACTGGGGATCCTGCTTGCTTCATGGGGCACTAAGGCATTGCTTGCGCTTGCGCCAAGCACTTTGCCCCGCCTCAACGCAGTTCATCTGGACGTGAGAGTCCTGCTCCTCAGCTTCGGGGTATCGCTTGCTTGCGGCGTAGTTTTTGGTTTGGCGCCGGCGCTCATCGCGTCGCGAACCTCTCTCGTCAATTCGCTTAAGGAATCCGAGCGAACCGACTCTGCCGGCACGACTCGGCAGCGCCTGCGAAAGACGCTGGTGGTTCTGGAAGTCGCGATGGCCTTGGTGCTGATGATTTCTGCCGGCTTGCTGATCCGCAGCTTTGGAAAGCTGCTTGAAGTTCAACCTGGCTTTAATCCCCGCAACGTGCTTACCCTGCGCGTTTCCCTACCGGGTACGCAGTACAAAAGTGCAGCGAAGGTGGCGGCGTTCTACGACGGCGTGCTGACAAGAATCTCAGCCCTCCCGGGTGTCCTCCATGCTGGCGTGGCCTTCCAAACTCCTTTCACGCCCGGCGGCGACAACTCGATATTTTCGATTCGCGGAAGACAGGCAGGAGCAAACGATCCGCCCCCGCACGCCGACTACGCGTACGTATCATCCGATTACTTCAAATCCATCGGCTTGCCCATTCTCAAGGGGCGTGATTTCCAACCGGCAGACATGCGTGGGGACAACTACTTTGCGCCCAACTCGGTAGCGATTGTCGACGAGGAATTGGCTAAGCGTTTTTGGCCGAACGGTGATGCGCTTGGCGGTGGCATCAGTTGGGCGCGAGAAGGCCCATGGGCCACAGTGGTTGGTATTTGCGCGACGGCGCAGTTGAAGGATCTCACTCAGGAATCGAAAGGCACCTTTTACCTGCCCGCTTATTTCCAGAGTTCAACGCTGGTGGTTCGCACGTCCGGAGACCCACGTCAGTTAACGCAGGCCATACGCGAGCAGGTCCTCGCGGTCGACCAGAACCAACCGGTTTACGACGTTAAGACGATGGAGGAGCGCGTGGCAGTTACCCTCGAGACGCGTCGTTTTGCGGTCTTGTTGCTCGGCATATTCGGCGGTCTTGGTTTGTTGCTGGCGGCAATTGGTCTGTACGGCGTGCTCGCATTCACGGTGACGCAGCGCACGCGCGAGATAGGTATCCATATGGCACTGGGAGCGCAAGGGCGTGATGTATTGGGGATGGTGATCAGACAGGGAATGTCACTGGTTGTGCTTGGCGTTGCGCTTGGCGCGGCGGGCGCGTATGCGCTGACGCGCACCATGCAGAGTTTGTTGTTTGAAGTCAGTGCTACCGATCCGGTCACGTTCGCTTTCGTTCCGCTCCTGCTCGCGATTGTAGGCTTCGTTGCCTGCTATGTGCCGGCGCGTCGCGCCACAAAGGTCGATCCGTTGGTGGCACTCAGGTACGAGTGAAGACATTGCCGATTGCCAATTGATGATTGCCAATTGGCGTCTTGGCAGAATGACCGACACCGGTAATCCCCAAAGGATTAACCAACTCTGAAGAATTGCCAATTGGCAATCATCAATTGGCAATAGGAAATGACACCATGGATGCACTTCTTAGAGACATTCGCTATGGCGTTAGAAGTTTACTGAAGCAGCCGGGCTTCACCGCGATCGCCCTAATCGCCCTCGCGCTTGGTATTGGCGCCAACACGGCAATTTTCAGTTTGGTGAATGCGGTGTTATTGCGACCGTTGCCCTTCGCAGACCCCGATCGGTTGGTCTGGGTATTCGGCAATGTTCGTAACGGTGGCAATCGCGCGAGTGTTTCGCCGCTCGACTTTCTCGACTACCGCAAACAAAACACAACCTTCGAGGAGTTTGCCGCGCAGTTCTCCGTGCCAATCCACTTGAACCTGACTGGATCCGGTGAGCCGGAGCGACTCACCGGAGCCGCAGTTACGGGCAATTATTTTCAGGCACTCGGCGCCAGGGCAGGGCTGGGCCGCACCTTTCAGCTCGAGAACGAAACTCCCGGACGCGAACAGGTGGCGGTGTTGAGCTACGGACTCTGGCAAAAACGTTTTGGCGGTGATCCAGCGATTGTAGGCAAGAGCATCACGCTCGAGGGAAAAAAGGTTGAGGTGCTGGGCGTGATGCCGCAGGAGTTCAGTTTTCCGCAGTCGTCCGAATTGTGGATTCCGATCAATTTCGACTTTTCGCCCGAGATGAAGCAGCGGAAGGCCCACTTTATGCGGCCCATCGGTAAGCTCAAGCCTGGAGTCACACTGGCGCAGGCACAAGCAGATACCGATGTGATCTCCCGGCGACTTGAAGAGCAGTATCCGCAGACAAACAAAGATTGGAATTTGCGGCTTGTCTCTTTACGGGAGCAGCTTGTCGGCAATACCAGACCAACGCTGCTTCTCCTTTTTGGCGCCGTTGGATTTGTGCTGCTGATTGCGTGCGCAAACGTGGCGAACCTTTTGTTGGTGCGCGCGGCGACGAGGGAGAGAGAAATTGCTGTTCGCACCGCTCTCGGCGCCGGCCGCTTTCGCATCGCGCGTCAGATGATCACTGAGAGTGTGCTGCTTTCTCTCATGGGCGGGACGCTTGGAGTATTACTCGCCATCTGGGGAGTTGATCTGCTCGTTTCTCTGAGCGACGAAACCATTCCCTCAACCGCCCACGTCGGAATTGATGCGACCGTGCTGGTGTTCACATTCGTCGTCTCGGTCGTCACGGGAGTCTTGTTCGGCCTCGCTCCCGCTCTTCGGACGATGAAGTTGAACCTCAGCGAATCGCTGAAGGAGGGTGGCAGAAGCGGCGAAGGGTCACGGCGCAATCGGACCCGTAGCACGCTGGTGGTCCTGGAAAGCGCAATCGCTGTCATCTTGCTTATCGGAGCGGGTTTGCTGGTGAGGAGTCTCATTCAACTGCAAAACATCAATCCTGGTTTCGACGCACATAACGTTTTGACAATGCGCGTTGATTTGTCGAGGGAGAAGTACGCAACACCCGAAAAGTCTTCCAGTTTCTTTGCGGAACTCGAGAGTCGTATCAGTGGCTTGCCGGGAGTGGAAAATGTCGGGTTCGTTACCGAGCTTCCGCTCAGCGGGCAACCAAACGATATGCCTTTTACCGTTGAGGGCCGTCCGCCGGTGGCAATTTCCGATTCATTCGATGCCGACTTTCGTCGCGTCAATCAACACTATTTCAACGCGCTCCACATTCCTCTGCTGCGCGGCCGAAATTTCACCGAACAGGAAGTCAGACAGAGCGCCAAGGTGCTCGTTGTGAGCGAGCTTCTTGCCAGCCAGGTTTTCCCTAACGAGGAGGCCCTCGGTAAGCGACTGGTAATGATGATGGGGAAGGAACCGTGGGAAATCATCGGCATTGTGGGCGACATCCGTCACCGCGGGCTGGAATCCCAGCCTTTCCCTGCGATGTACATGCCGACCTATGCAAGTGTCTGGAACAATCTGGTGATTCGAACGCAGGGTGAGCCGACAAACTTGGCTGCCGCGGTACGTAAAGAAGTACAGGCAATCGATCCTGATCAGCCAGTAGCTGCGGTCAAGACTATGGACCAGTGGGTAGACACGTCAGTCGCCGAGCCGCGTTATCGCACGGCGCTGCTCGGATTGTTTGCATTGTTAGCCCTTGTGCTTGCTTCCACCGGCATTTACGGAGTGATGTCTTACTCAGTCGCCCAGCGAACTCACGAGATTGGCGTGCGCATGGCCCTTGGCGCCAAACGATCTGATGTTCTCAGGCTGGTGGTCCGACAAGGAATGTTCCTGGTTGTGTTAGGTGTCGCTATTGGTCTCGTTGGCGCGTTTGCACTCACGCGGGTGATGGCGACGCTGTTGTTTGGCGTAACTGCAAAAGACCCGGTGACCTTTGTAGCGGTTGCGACGTTGCTGACCCTGGTGGCCTTCGTCGCTTGTTACATCCCGGCGCGTCGAGCAATGAAAGTCGATCCGTTAGTCGCACTTAGATACGAGTAGGGAGGGAGAAATGAATTCACTGTTGCAAGACTTGCGTTTTGGCTTGCGAATGCTGGTGAAGCATCCAATGTTCACGCTTGTGGCCGTTGTTACGCTGGCATTGGGGATCGGTGCCAACACTGCCATCTTCAGCGTCGTCGATGCGGTCTTGTTGCGACCTCTGCCGTATCCAGAAGCCAACCGTCTGGTGTTTCTCTGGTCAACAATGAATTCGCAAGGAGTCGGTACTTCGGGGAGTGCCTTGCCGGACTACTACGAGTGGCGCGATCAGAATCGAGTGTTCGACGGTTTAGCAGGCTTTTACAATGGTAACTTCAACCTCTCTTCATCTGACAGTGCGCCGGAACTCATACAGGGTGCATACATCACTCCAAACCTCTTTCAGGTGCTCAAAGTTTCACCCGCGTTGGGACGATTGTTTGCGAGCGAGGAAGATCAATTCGGCAGGCACCGTGTTGTCCTGCTGAGTTATGGATTGTGGCAGCGTCGCTTTGCAGGCCAGCGCGATGTTGTCGGCCGCGACATTAGGTTAGGCGGTGAAAACTACACCGTCGTGGGCGTGATGCCGCAAGGAATGCCGTTCTTTGACAACCTGCCGGAGGTTGAACTCTGGACACCGATCTCATTTGAACCGAACGACAACATGGCCACGCGTAACAATCACTTTGTGAACCTCGTGGGCCGGCTCAAGCCGGGAGTTACCGTGGAGCAAGCACAGTGGGACGTCAGCGCAATTGCGAAAAACATGGAGGCTCAGTACGCCAGCAACAAGGGCTTGGGCGCGTTGATTGTGCCGATGCAAGAACAGCTCGCGGGCGATTCGCGCACCGCCTTGCTGGTGTTACTCGGAGCCGTCGGCTTCGTTTTACTGGTCGCCTGCGTCAATGTGGCTAACCTGCTGCTGGCGCGCGCTTCGGCTCGCGCAAAAGAACTAGCGATTCGCGCGAGTTTGGGCGCCAGCCGGCAGCGCATCATGCGCCAGGTGATTATCGAATGTCTCCCGCTCGGCTTGATCGGCGGAGTGCTCGGCGCATTGCTCGCCATCTGGGGAATCGATCTGCTCTCTTCGTTGTTGCCAGCCTCGTTGCCCCGTGGCAATGCGATCACTGTGAATAGCAGGGTTCTTGTTTTTACCCTGGGTCTGGCCCTGCTGACGATCCTGATCTTTGGTTTGCTGCCGGCACTGCAAGCAGCGAGAGCTGACGTGCGCGAATCGCTTAATGAAGGCGGACGCAGCGGAATTGGCAGTCTCAAACAAGGTCGGATACGACGACTGTTGGTCATCGCCGAAGTTGCGCTCGCACTCGTGCTGCTGGTGGGCTCGGGGTTGATGATCCGCAGCTTCATCAAGCTGCGTCAGGTTGACCTCGGCTTTAGTGCGCACAACGTTTTGACGATGCGCGTGCCGCTTCCGACGGTCAAGTATCCGGTTCCACTTACCGCGACTGATCCGCGTGACCCCGGCGGATTAGCCTTCTACGACCAACTGCTTACACGCTTGCGGGCACTACCGGGAGTACGTGAGGCGACTGCTGCCACGATCTTGCCGCTCGGTGCAGGAGATGGTTGGGGCAAGTTCCTGAGTATTGAGGGACGTACGGAGAGCTCTCTCGACAAGGTGCCCCTCGTTCGATTTGCGCTCATTAGTCCCGATTATTTTCAAACGTTCGGGATAGCTATGCGGCAAGGGCGGCCCTTCACTGTTAACGATAAAAGCAATTCACAACTCGTCGCAATTATTAACGAGACACTGGCCCGGCGTTTCTTTCCCAACGAGGATCCTGTCGGTAAGACAATCTGGATGGGACCACCAGAGAATCTGCTGCCGCCCGAAGACCAGACGCCGGACAATCGTGCCAATCGACGCACTATTGTCGGCGTAGTTTCCGATGTCAAAGGCGGCAGTCTCAATCAACCAACCTCGGCACTGGTCTATGCACCGCTTACTCAATACCGGCGCGAAGGCTGGAGCAACGGCCTCATGGTGGCTGTCCAGACAACCACTACGCCTGAGTCGTTGAGTTCGGCGATCCGGGATCAAGTGCGCGGGCTCGATCCCGATCAACCTGTCACCAGTGTCAGGACAATGGACCAGCTCCTGAGCAGGACGCTTTCAGAAGCGAAGTTTAGCTTGTTGTTGTTCGGTCTCTTTGCCGGCCTGGCGCTGGTCCTGGCGGCAATAGGTATTTACGGAGTGATGGCAACCGCCGTCACGCAGCGGACGCACGAGATCGGTTTGCGCATGGCCCTGGGTGCGCAGAAACGGGATGTACTGCGGCTGGTCATAGGGCAGGGAATGGTGCTGGTACTGATCGGCGTCGTAGCTGGTCTCGTATCTGCTGTGGCGTTGACGCGGTTGATGTCGACGTTGTTGTTTGGCGTGAGCGCAACTGATCCGATGACGTTGGGGCTCATTACAGTATTGCTTGCAGCGGTCGCTTTGGTGGCCTGTTACCTGCCGGCCCGCCGAGCAACGAAGGTCGATCCGCTCGTGGCACTGCGCTACGAATGACTTGAGATCTGAGGTCTGAGAACTGAGATCTAATGCCAAATTTCTATGTTTAGAAAGCGGACTTGTCCGCTCGCCGCGGGGCACAAGTGCCCTTTCTAAACGGGACGCTCAGGATTGCAACTGACTTAAGGAGAAGGGCAATGCAAACAATTTGGCAAGACCTGCGCTTCGGAGCGCGAATGTTGTGGAAAACCCCAGGCTTGACGCTGGTGGCGGTTATCGCATTGACACTTGGTATCGGCGCCAACACCGCGCTCTTCACTGTGGTTAACGCCGTGCTGCTGCGCTCGCTGCCGTATGCCGACGGTGAGAGGTTGGCAATTGTCTGGGAACACCGGAAGAGCGGCACTGGTAATCCGCAGAACGTTATCAATCTCGGAAACTTCTACGACTGGAAAGACCAGAACAGCGTTTTCGTGGACATGGCTGCATTCTTTGATCACAACCTCAATCTCACCAGCGATGGTGAACCCGAAGAAGTGCCGGCACAAATAGCCACGACAAATCTCTTCACCGTGCTCGGTGTGAACGCTTTTCAAGGTCGAACGTTTCTTCCCGAAGATGGAAAACCTGGCCGGCCCGATGTAGTAGTTATCAGCTACAACCTTTGGCAGCGTCGGTTCGGTGGCGCGCCCGTGGTGGGCCGGCAAGTCACGCTCAACAATCAGACGAACACGATCATCGGCGTACTGCCGCCCGAGGTTGGTTGGTACGTTCAAAAAGGTTCGATGATCAATCAGGCGCCGGAGATCTGGTCCCCATGGCAGGTCTCAAATGAACTTCGCGAGCGACATGGACGATTTGCGCGGGCCGTGGCGAGATTGAAACCGGGCGTCACGCTCGCTCAGGCGCAGAATGAGATGAACATCATTGGCGCCAGACTCGAACAGCAATACCCGGAGTTTAATACTCACTGGGGCGTGAACGTGGTCCCACTGCGCACTCAGTTTACCGGCCAGATTCGGAAACCCTTGCTGATCCTGCTGGGCGCGGTCGGCTTCGTGTTGCTGATTGCCTGCGCGAACGTCGCCAACCTGTTATTGGCCCGCGCCGCTTCCCGCAAAAAAGAAATTGCAGTCAGAGCAGGCCTCGGCGCCAGTCGTTCGCGAATCGCCCGCCAGCTGCTGACAGAGAGCGTGTTGCTGTCGCTCATTGGCGGCGCGTGCGGCTTGCTGTTGGCATGGTGGGGTACGAAGGCGCTCATCGCTTTGAGTCCGGCCGGACTAATGGATCTTCGGAACCTTTCGGTGAACCTGCGGGTGCTGGGCTTCACCTTTGGTCTGACACTACTCACCGGCATTGTCTTCGGACTTGTTCCTGCGCTCGAGGCCGCGCGATTTGATCTCAACGAATCGCTCAAAGAAGGAGGCAAGAACATTGGAGGTGGATCGCGCAGTCATCGATTGCGAAACCTTTTTGTTGTGACGCAGGTGGCTCTAGCGCTTGTGCTGCTGATTGGCGCCGGGCTGTTTATGAAGAGTCTCAGTCATCTGCGAGCAGTTGATCCTGGATTCAATCCAAACAACCTGTTGACGATGCGGGTGACCTTGCCTGGCCGTAAGTATGACGCCGATCCCAAGGTAATGGATTTCTTCAACCGTGCTCTCGAGCAGTTGCGCGCCCTTCCTGGCGTCGAAGCGGTTGGAGCAATTAACACCCTTCCGTTTGCTGGACCACATTCAGGCACGTCGATCGAAGTTGAGGGCCAACCAAAACTGCCTCCCGGTCAGAAACTCAGTACCGGGATCTGCGTGACGGACGCAAACTATTTTCAAGTTATGCAGATTCCTCTAAAGCGCGGTCGCCTTTTCAGCCCAGAGGAAACAAAGGAGATGCGGCACGTCGTCGTAGTGAACGAAACCTTCGCGCGGAAGAATTTGCCAGGACAGGATCCCTTGGGCAAGCGCGTGACGATCAATATGAAAGATGAAAACGTTCCGACGGAGATCATTGGCGTCGTCGGCGACACGAAACACCTCGGACTCGATACCGAGACTGAGGAGATGGCCTATTGGCCACAGCCCGAGCTTGTCTATTCCTACATGACGCTGGTCATTCGTACTCAAGGCGAAGCGACAAGTGTGGCGCCTGCCGCGCGCAACGTAATTCGCAATATCGATCCTGAACAACCGGTAGGTGAAGTAAGCACGATGGAGGGACTGTTGGCCAGGTCCATTGCGCGATCGCGGTTCAACGCAATGCTTCTTTCCGTTTTCTCGTTGGTGGCCATGGTGATGGCGGCAGTAGGCATTTATGGAGTGATGTCTTATTCCGTGCAGCAACGGACCCACGAGATTGGGGTGCGTATGGCGTTGGGCGCACAAGGGACCGATG
This sequence comes from Pyrinomonadaceae bacterium, assembly GCA_036560225.1. Classification (GTDB taxonomy): domain Bacteria; phylum Acidobacteriota; class Blastocatellia; order Pyrinomonadales; family Pyrinomonadaceae; genus PSRF01. The sequence continues at coordinate 10,216 of DATBRN010000375.1, forward strand.
TCCTGCGGCTCGTCGTCAAGCAGGGAGTCATTCTTGGGCTGGTCGGCGTCGGCGCGGGCTTGCTCGCTTCGTATGGACTGACGCGTTTGATCGTGAGCCTCCTGTTTGAAGTTCCAGCAACGGACACGAGTACGTTTGCCGCGGTTGCGGGAGGGCTGTTCTTGGTCACGCTGATTGCTTGTTACCTACCTGCGCGGCGCGCGACCAAGGTCGATCCGTTGGTGGCGCTAAGATACGAATGATTTCAGATCTGAGATCTCAGATCTGAGATCTCAGATAAGAAGACAAAAAGCAAAACCAAGAGAAGAACCAAAACCAAGACAAGAACCAAGACCAAGACCAAGACCAGGACAAGAACCAAGACCAAAAGGTGAAAACCAAAACGGGCGGCAGATAAAACAACTAGACCACCACGAAACAGAGAACGAGAAGAGACACCTATGAACACTCTTTGGCATGACTTGCGTTATGGCATTCGTCTCCTGGCGAAGACACCGGGTTTCACCGTTGTAGCCGTGGTTTCGCTCGCACTCGGAATCGGCGCTAACGCCACTGTATTTAGCCTGATGGACGCGGTGATGCTGCGTTCGCTGTCGATAAAGGAGCCGGACCAGATTGTCCAGGTCGCGACCGGTGTACCCGGCGGCGATCCTCATACTGACTTCTCCTATCCGCTGTATGCCGGTTTGCGCAACAACAACCAGGCACTATCTGGACTCATTGCCTACACAGACACTAATTTCGGATTGGCGGCCGGCGACAAGACCGAGCGAATTCGCGGCGAAATTGTTAGCGCAAACTATTTTTCAGTGTTGGGAGTGCAACCGGTAATCGGGTCCGCATTTACTCCAGCTGATGAGGCGCCCGGTGCACCGCGAGCCGCAGTGATCAGCGATGCTCTTTGGACCAGGTTACTTAATCGTGACCCGTCTGTCCTGAACAAGACCATCAACATCAACGGTCGTAGTTTTTCCGTGGTCGGCGTTGCGCCCAAAGAGTTTGCTGGACTGATAACAGGAATGAAATCAGACGTTTGGGTTACGCTGCCTAACAATCTCGACTTCGAAGACGTTCCCAAGCTTCTCGCCAGTGCCGATACAAGCTGGTTAAATCTCGCCGGCAGGTTGAAGCCGGGCGTCACAATTCCTCAGGCTCAGGCTCAATTAACTGCCCTGCTACCGGGAGTATCGCCCGAGGCAAAAGAGAGCGGGAATTGGGGCGCAATACTAACGAAGGCGTCCGGTGGCAACGATGCCTACGTGGCAGACCTGGCGCGGCCAATAAAACTCCTATTCGTCGCTGTCGCACTGATACTTACCATCGCTTGCGTAAACGTCGCCAGCCTTTTACTCGCCCGGGCCAGGACGCGTGGTAAAGAGATCGGGATCCGTCTATCGCTCGGAGCCACTCGCACTCGAATTGTTCGCCAACTTTTGACTGAAGGTTTACTGCTTTCACTGGCCGGCGGCGCCCTCGGACTGCTTCTAGCTTTTTGGACCGCCGGACTTGCTTCCGGGTTACGGACCACCACAGGCGGCGCACTTTCCCTCGAAGTTACGCCAAACGCTCGAGTATTGGTTTTTACTCTGGTCGCTTCTGTCGCGACTGTCCTTTTGTTTGGAGTAATTCCTGCGCTTAAGGCATCGCGCGTCGACCTGGTGCCAATGCTCAAAGATGCATACACGACAACGTCGCGCTCTGGTCGGGGCCCTTCGCTTCAGAGTCTCCTCGTTGTTACCCAGGTGACCCTGTCGTTGATCCTGCTGGCTGGCGCTGGCTTGTTTGTGCGCAGTCTTTGGAAGTTACAGGCGATCGACAAGGGCTTCAGCGGCGACAACGTAATGGCGTTTTCCTTGAACATGGCATTGCAGGGCTTCGACGAAGGGCGCGGTGCAAACTTCTACGCAGCGGCGCTTGAGAACCTGTCGTCGATGCCTGGAATTGAGTCGGTGACGATAGCCAGCAGCTTGCCGGTGACTGCGGGTGGGACCCGCCAGGAGCTGGCGCCGAATACGACCACGCCGGCTGTTGATGAAAGCGTCAAGTTCGACATTGTCACGGTTGCGCCGCGTTTCTTTGAAACTACCGGCTTGCCGTTGCTGCAAGGTCGAGACTTCCGGCACATCGATACTGCGAAGTCCGCCAAAGTAATCATTGTTAACGAGACGATGGCCCGGAAGTTTTGGCCGCAAAGTGATCCGGTTGGACGGGGTTTCAGCGATGGGCACGATACGTTTGAAGTTGTCGGCGTCGCTCGCGATACGAAGTACCGCAATCTGCGTGAACCGCCGCGCATGACGATGTATCTGCCGTTGGCCCAGGCGTATGTG
>DATBRN010000376.1:0-10240 GCA_036560225.1 Pyrinomonadaceae bacterium
GAGCGGCAGTCCTTTCTAAATGGGTCGTGAATTGGTCGTGAATCCAACCAGAAAGTTACTGAGGGAGAGGGAGACGAGATAGATGGACGACGAAAAGAAGTCAGGTGATTCCATTACCGCTAACATTGGCGACGTAAGCGACCGTAGCCAGGTAGCCGTGGGCAAGGGCATTACCCAAATTCAGGAATATGGCCCGCCGCCAACCGTCGAAGACATTGCTCAGTTGCAGCAGATGTTCGAAGAGTTAAAGGCGAAGATTGACCAGGAAGTGGCGCCAGCCGACAAAGAAAAAGCACTCGAGCGCGTGGATGAACTGAAAGAGGCAGTCACTGCCAAAGAGCCCGACATAACGACCATGGAGTATGTCAAAAACTGGTTTGGAAAAAACGTTCCGGCCATGGCGAGCTCGGTCATGGATCTCATCGTAAATCCGGTGGTAGGAAAGTTTGTCGCGGCCGGCGGCAAAGCCTTGGCCGCCACGTTTCGAAGCCGCTTCGGACTGTAAAGCAAAAGAAAGGATCAAGGATGAAAGGATGAAGCAGGAACAGGCAGAAAAGCATTTTCCATATCACATTTTTCATTTGTCATTTTTCATTGCCACTTTGCATTCGGCATTCTGCATTTGCCAGAATCGTTCAGTTCGCCAGAATCGCTCAGTTCGAAATGGCAAATGAGATATGACAAATGTGATATGGAAAATGCTTTTCTGCCTGTTCCTGCTTCATCCTTCATCCTTCATCCTTGATCCTTTCTTTTGCTCTACAGTCCGAAGCGGCTTCGAAACGTGGCGGCCAGGGCTTTGCCGCCGGCCGCGACAAACTTTCCTACCACCGGATTCACGATGACGTCCATAACCGAACTCGCCATGGCCGGGACGTTTTTTCCAAACCAGGTCTTGACATACTCCATGGTCGTTAAGTCGGGCTCTTTAGCGGTCACGGCCTCTTTCAGTTCATCCACCCGCTCAAGGGCTTTTTCTTTTTCTTCAGGCGCGACTTCCTGGTCAATCTTCGCCTTCAACTCGTCAAACATCTGCTGCAACTGAGCAAAGTCCTCGGGGGTCGGCGGTGGCCCATATTCCTGAATTTGGGTAATGCCCTTGCCCACGGCTACCTGGCTACGGTCGCTTACGTCGCCAATGTTAGCGGTAATGGAATCACCTGACTTCTTTTCGTCGTCCATCTATCTCGTCTCCCTCAGTAACTTTCTGGTTGGATTCACGACCAATTCACGACCCATTTAGAAAGGACTGCCGCTCCCCTCCCCGCGGGCGGGGAGGGGTTGGGGTGGGGGTGGCGGACCCAGCGACCTCTTCCCCCGCCCCCTCTCCGCCCGCGGAGAGGGGAGAGAAACCACGTTCTTAACGCCGGCACCGTTTGTGTCAATTAATGACGGGTTGCTGTACCGTCACAGTTACCCGAGCACTGCTCTGCTGACCTTCCGGGCCAGTGACGGTCAACGTAAAGATTGTCGTTCGCCTCAGCGGAACCGATTCGCACGCCTTTAACAAAGAGGGCGTCACGGGACCAGGTTCCGGAGAAATCTGCGCGGTTCCTTCGCCCATTGTCATGTAGCAGATTCTGGCCGCCGCGCCTGGTTGAATCGTTGGCGTTGTCGTCCAGAACCTGATAATTCTGATCGGTGCTGGCTTAGGAGGCGTATAGTCAACGCTTCTCTGATCACTCCCACCACTCGCGTCTCTCGCCGTCAGCGTGAAGGTTATCGGCTTGTTTGATCGGATCGTCTTACAGTCGCCTGGAACCTTAACATTGCCAAATTGAGGATCGATATTGGCGCTGACTGCATTCTCGACTGCGTAACAGATCTGGATACCATGGAGTGCGCTTCTCTTTATTTCAAGACGCGTAATCCGTACCGAAGCAGTTCTATCCTCCCCAACTTCCACGGTTACCGTCTGGCTCTCAGGTCTATTATCTTCGCCAACCGCGGTCAAGACGTAACGCGTTGACTTTTGCGGGCGGTCGTCAACGCAGTCCCTCTCGGCCGGTACGTTCCCCCTGATCGGCGCGAGGGAAGCGCGTTCTGCGTCCGCGATTACATAGCATAAACGCACAGGTGTTCCCGCTCTCACGCGCGATTCGGACGCTCTGAACTCCATGATTCGAGCGTGCTTCAGCGGCGGTTGATCACCCCCAACTTCAACAGTCACCCGCCGGCTGTCAGGCTGTCTGTCTTCGCCCACGGCGGTTAAGACGTAAGTAGTTGATCTCCTCGGAGCGTCGTCAATGCAGTTCTTGTCCGCGGGTACACTTCGACTAAGAGGTGTGAGAGAAGCCTGTTGGGCGTCGGCGATCGTGTAGCACAAACGCACCGATGTACCGATTCTAATCTTTGATTCGGAGGCGTTGAAGTCAATAATGCGAGCATGCTTTAGCGTGGGCGCTGACACTTCAACGGTGACTCGCCGGCTCTCAGGCTGTTTGTCTTCGCCTACGGCTGTTAGGACATAGGTAGTTGATCTCCTGGGAGAGTCGTCAATGCAATTCTTCTCGGCCGGTACATCGCGACTGAGCGGCGCGAGCGAAACCTGTTGCGCATCGGCGGTCTCATAACACAAACGCACCGCTGCTCCGCTGTTAATTCTCGTCTCAGACGAATTGAAGTCAATAATACGAGCGTGCTTGGGCCGCGCCGGTGCGTTGACTGTAACCGTTACATGATTGTTTCCCTGGCGATTGAATGTGCCGACCGCTGTCAGAGTGTAAGTTGTCGTCTCCCTTGGTTGTACCTTAACGCATTCTCGCTGTCCGGGAGCCGGCACGCGCAGCCGGCCGACTCCGTTATCAATGCTGATTGAGTTTGCCTGACTGACGCGGTAACAGAGAGAAGCCGAATTTGGAGGCGTGATGGTTGTCGGCTCCGCAGTGAACTCTACCTCGATGGGCGGGTGTGTGACTTCAATTGTAACTTGACTCCTTGCCATCCCTCCCTCGCCGGTTGCGGTTAGCGTGAAAGTAGTGGTTTGGTCCAGCGTTGTATCAACACATCCCTTGTTCGCCGGCCTCACTGCACCGATGCCGTGATCTATCTGCAAGCTCCCGGCATTGACCACCTCGTAGCAAAGGTGAACGCTTCCACTGTCCCTGAGTAAACTCGGCTGTGAGCTGAAGTTGGCTATTTGCGGCGCAGGCTTAGTCACTCTGACGGTGGTCTGCTTCTTATCCGTTTTGCCTTCCGAGTTGAGTGCTGTCAGCGTGTAAGTTGTAGTTTTGATCGGCATGACATTCACACACTGCTTCTGGGGAGTTGCTTCCAGATGTGGCACACCAGAATCAATTTGCACGCTGCTTGCATCCTGCAGTTGAAAGCACAACTGTGCTTTCTCGCCGGTCACGATGGCTGAAGGCGAAGCGCTGAAGCTCAGGACTTGTGGTGGCGGGGGCGGTGGTTTAGTGGCATCGGCAGTGACTTGCTGGCTGACCGTGCGCCCGTCGGATCCGGTGGCGGACAAAGTGTAAGTAGTGACTTGCTCCGGCTTGATCCGCTGACAGTGTGGCTCATCCAGGACAACTGCACCGCCATTGTTGTCGATTTCTGCGTGTTGGGCATTCCGTACCTCATAACAAAGTCGGAACTGCACGTCGTTTGCACCGCCGGGTCCGTTGTCGCGACTAACCTCGAAGCGAGCAATCCTGGCCAACGCCGGGACGTCAACAGTCAGTGTAACCACCTGGGTAGTGGTCTTTCCGTCGGGACCGATAGCGGTCAAAGTGTAAGTTGTCGTCTTTTCAGCAGTGACCGTCAAACATTCCTTGGTTGCCGGCTTCCTTTCACCGATGTTGGGTTCAATAGTGACGGAGATGGCGTTTTCGACCTCATAGCAGAGTTGCGCCTGACCGTTGGCCGGAACCGTTGCCGGGTCGACAGAGAAACTCATTACCCTGGGCGGCGTGATGGTCGTTGTCGTCCTGTGTGTAACCCACCAGACTACCGACGCGCCTATCAACGATAACCCGAGTAAAGCCAGACCGAGCTTGAGCAGAAGCGGCATGGGAGTCGGGACTGTGCCTCCGCCACCGGAGGGCTTGTCGCGTTCAGAATTCGGCGGTGGAGGACTCAGAAGAAGATTCAAGTTGTGACGGGTTACTGCCGCGCCCATCTGATCGTTTAGCGCCTCTCTCAATGCGAGTGCTCCATTGAGCGAAGCCTGAGCTGCGGAGCGTGCCCCTAGACACAGCGCGCGGGTGCCGATCTGATGGAGCGCCCAGGCTTCATTCGCACGATCCTGTAATCCCTGCGCGGACTTCAGGATGCCTTGCAGCGCTGTGGCCCACATGTCCCACTTGCCGCTTAGCGTCAGTGCTTCTTCGGTGGCATGGCCCAGACGTTTCGCTTCAGCCCAACGTTTGGCCGCGACTGCCCACTGCAGAATGAGCAGAATCGGTTGTGCCGATGCGGCGATGATTTCAGGTTTGCCACGATTCCCCTCAGTCCATTCCACAAAGTGGTCCAGGGCGCGGGTCAGCCAGGGCATCAGATCCCCGAGCAGGGCGTTGTTCACATCGCTTGCCAGGGTGTACCGATTGTCATGTGATTGAACCAACCCGCGGCTTTCGAAATTGTTGAGCATATCCGTGACGCCGGATACTCCAGAAACTGCGGTCACATGCTCCGCCGCGATCGGGGCGCCGTAGAAAACGGCCAGCGTGGCCAGGACTTTTTTCTCATCTTCTGTGAGCGGCTTGACCTCCGCGGCCGCAAGCGTCTGATCCAGCGCAGGTGATTTTGCCTCGGGGACTATGTCCACCAGCGACCGATTTTCCTCGCGCGCCTGGTGAGCGGCCCGCAAGACTCGTTGTGGAATGCAGTCCACCGATTCACAAAGATACTGCGCGCCCTTTTTCTCGTCATCGGATAAATCGCGACCAAACTCTCGCTGAAACAAATTGACGGCTTCGGTTGTCGGCAATCCCTTCAGTGTGACCTCGCGTGTTTCGCCAAAGAGAGTGCGCGTTGTAGTGGCAGCTATGAAAGTGCAGTTTGGCGCGATGTTCATCAAGGACTCGATCTGCTCCGGAGTAATATTGACGTCGTCGAGCAGAATGAGACCACTAAGGTTTTGCAGGTAATAGCGAATCTCAGTCTCGGTGGGTTTGACTGGAGAGTCGTATTCGTAGAAAGCGTCGAAGAATGATTTCAGAAGATCGGCGTTGGACTGTTGGTTGACCTGAAAATAAATAACACCAGCTGAGAAACTGGAAACTTGCGGTTGATAAGCCAGGCGGCGAAGCAGACTCGTTTTGCCTGAGCCGGGTTCGCCGCTACACTCCACCGATTCCTTCGACTGAATTGCCTGGATGATACTGGAGGTCTCGGTCTCACGATCCAACATGCCTGGGAATGCGCGCGGAAGGAGTAGAACGGGTTGAGACCTTGAGCGCGGCACCGCGGGTGGGCCATTGAGGATGTTGACGACCCCTCCCTCGACGCGGCCGATTTGCACGATGTAATTGCCGACGGCTACCTGGCTACCGCCACTGACGTCTCCGATTGTCGCGTCAATGTGGTTGGCAGGTAAGGGCTGAGCCATGAACCTCTCCTTTGGCTCTGTAGTGAGAAATCGCTGAAGTAGTGTGGCACTTGAGAAGGCAATGCCAGACCACGCGGAAGAACTGCGAACCGAAACTCTAGTCTAACACAGTCAACCGGAGCTAATACGTTCACCGAGAAATCTGAAGGCCCACTCCGGGCGCGCGAAGGAAACTTTCAATGCAGGGAGACTATAGCTCCGGTTGAAGATTATTGGCAGCATCCTCGCGCGCCGCTTCACCCTTCCGACGCCAGACGAAATACACAGGGATTCCAGTTAACACAAGCAGGTAACCTATGCCTGAGGTTGAAGGTGCAAGATAAGCGAGATCCAGGACGATCAGCACTGCCAACGCGATATAGATCAACGGGATGATAGGGTAACCCCAGGTTCGATAGGGCCTTTCTACCTCGGGGGCCTTACGTCGCATGACGATTACCGCACCGACCATGAGTGCATAGAAAATCAGATCAGCCGAGATAATGTATTCAAGCAGTTGAGTGTAAACGTTGCCGTAGGTGATTGCTCCCGTCTGGGGATTTGTGGTCACGGTTCTCGGAAGAGTTAGAAACGCCGCCCAGACGCCTTGCAGCATAAGCGCAACCGCGGGTACGTGGCGTTTATTCAACAGACCGACACGGTGGAAGAAGAGATTATCGCGGGCCATCGCGTAGTAGACGCGCGCGCCCGCTAGAATCAAACCGTTGTTACACCCAAATGTAGAAATCATGATCGCGATCGCCATCAATACTGTGCCGCGAGCGCCGAATACGGCTTGCATAACCGCGGTCGCAACGCGGTTTTGCGGTGCACCCTGAATGGCGCCCAGGGGCAGCGTAACAATGTAGGCGAGATTGGCGAGGAGGTAGAGCGCCACGACGAGTCCGCAGCCGATGAACAGGGACCGCGGTAAATTCCGGCCCGGGTCGCGCACTTCACCGCCAGTGAAGGTCACATTATTCCACGCTGACTGGGCGAAGAGCGGACCAACCATGGCGCGACCCAGCAACATGACCAGCGCCAAAACCAGCAATGCGCTGCCAGTGGATTCAAACCCAAGCTGGACGCCGGTAGGATGCCAACCGTTGGCGACAGGGTTCGACCAGTTAGAGGTGTAGGCCGCGCTGTTGTGATTCCAACCAAGAGTGAGTCCCACCACAATCAATCCAATTAGTGCGGCGGTTTTTGTGAAGGTGAAAGTGTTTTGAATCAGTTTTCCCGTTTTCAAGCCACTTGTGTTCGTCAGTGTCAGAAGGAGAATCATCACGACGGCAACCAACTGTTGAGTTGAAAGACTGATCGCATAACCGCCAAAACCGCGAGGCGCGAGGATGTAATTGTCCCCGGAGACGCTGGTCGTCAGCACGCCCATGAAGTTTGCGAACGCGACCGCCACTGCGGCAATCGTTCCTGTTTGGATTACGAGGAAGAGCGACCAGCCGAAGAGAAACCCAATCGACGGCCCATATGCTTCACGCAGGAAGACGTACTGACCACCGGCGCGTGGCCACATTGCTGCCAATTCAGCACAACAGAGCGCCCCCGTTATGGTGAGCACGCCGGCCAGGGCCCAGGCAACGAGCAACCATCCCGGTGCTCCCACTAACCGCGCAGACTCAGCTGAAACGATGAAAATACCCGAGCCAATCATCGACCCGACAACGATCATGCTGGCGTCAACGAGGCCCAATCCGCGAACAAGCTTCGGAGGGTTATCTGCAGGCTGGCTCATAGATTAGGGACGACTAAGGATTCAATGGGAGTGTCCGGCAATAATCTAAGCAGTAAGGGGCCACTCCGACGCTTAACCTGCTATATCGTTCAGCGTCGCTGAACACCCAGCGTCGGTTTTCGCCTATGGTGACGAATAACCAGGATGCGCACACGGTCATCCACGACACGGAATAGAAAATGAAAGGGAAATCTCTCAAGATTTACGCGCCGGAGATCGCTCTCTCGAACACTGTATGCATGGGGAAATTCGGCGGCCTTTTGGAAAGAGAATCGCAACTCCGCGTAAAATTCGTCAGCAAGCTTTTGACCCGCAACACCCTCGTAATAGTCCATAATCCGAGAGATGTCGAAGGCAACTTGCCGATGAAACTCAATGAGCATCAGCCATGTCGGCCTTGAATCTGTGAATCCAGCTGCTCGAAGGAAATTGCCTGGTCAGGATCAGCCTCGATCTCTGCGTTGCGACGCAGCGCTTCCCTAGTGCCTTCATCCTGGTCCGATAAGATAGCCGGAAGGGAGTCGAGTAGATTCGCTGCTAGAGTTGCCCGTTGCTGCTCAGGCAAGTCTAGCGCCAGCTTTTCAATTTCTATGATCGTGGCCATGTGTGAAGGATACTATCAGAGGGTCGAGGGGGCAACACCCTGCGCCCCCAACCGACAACCGTCCGCTCGAAGCGAGTTTGGGCCAATCAAAGCCGATTCGCGGTTCTTCCGCCCGATCTGATAAACAGTGATTATATTCTCTACAGCTTCAACGCAACCGGCCTGCTTGACACTCCGCGCAGCACTCAATAGTCTTGCTGGTCTGAGTCCAGGAAAGTCTTCGGAGTGTTGGAGCCTCCATCGCGTCGAGCCCTCGCTATGATCAAGAAATCCGTCTTCGTCCTTTGCGGCATATTTTTGCTTCAATTCGTCGTCGCAGCCCAGCAGCCGGTTGCACCGGTCTCGTACGAAAACCTTTTAGAGAAGGTGAAGAAACAGGATCCGGCGGTCAGCTTCAAAGAGTTGCGCTTTGCTTACACCGAGACAAAGCAGTACAGCCCTTACGGCGGCGATAGCAAAAACGAAGAAGCGATGTTTGCGGCGTTGAAGGCCGCGGAATACGAGAAGGCTCTGGCGTCGAGTGAAAAGATTCTTGCTGCCAACTACCTCGACATCAATGCTCACTTTGGGGCCTTCGCGGCGAACCGACACCTCGAACGCTCGGAAAAAGCCGACTACCATAGATACGTTGTTCAGAACCTGTTGAAGTCAATTACTGATTCTGGCGATGGCAAAACCATGGAGACGGCTTTCTTCGTGATTTCAGTCGATGAAGAATATGCCTGGTTCCACTTTATGGGACTGCAACCGTCTGGTCACTCTAAGATTGAAGAAAATGGCCACAGTTACGACAGAATGACCGCGATCGATCCAAAGACTAAGCAGAGCAGCATTTATTTTTTCAATATTGATAAACCTTACAATTGGCTTGTCAAAAGCCTCAAAAACTGAATCGTCGCTAGGAAATCGCAGACGGTAGGTGCAGGACATCGACCGGGCTCCAACATCAAGAGGGAAACAAAACCATGATCAAGGAACAAACAATTGCTCTGATGAAAGAAGAAATAATTGCTCTGATTAAAGCGAAGCGCGCGCATGTCGGAGTGGTTGGTCTGGGCTATGTAGGCTTGCCGCTTCTCGCCGAGTTTGCCAGTAGCGGCTTTCAGGCAACCGGGTTTGAAGTCGATAAGAAAAAAGCCACCCAGATTAATTCCGGGAGTTCCTATATCGGCGATGTGGATTCATCGGTCGTCAAAAAGCTCGTGGACAGCAAGCGTCTCCGTGCAACTGTCGATTTCGATCATCTCAAAGAATGCGACGCCGTCATCGTATGTGTTCCAACACCGCTCCGAAAAACGAAAGAGCCGGATGTTTCCTACATTCTTGCCGCCGCGGAAGAAATCAAACAGCGCTTGCACCAGGGACAATTAATCATTCTTGAGTCGACCACTTATCCCGGCACTACTGACGAGGTGTTACTGCCGATGCTTCAGGAGACCGGTCTCAGGCTTGACCAGGACTTCTTGTTGGCCTTCTCACCAGAACGAGTCGATCCGGGTAACCCGCAATTCCAGACGCATAATATTCCGAAAGTAGTTGGAGGCGTGACGCCTGATTCCACCGAAGCGGCTGCATTTCTATATTCCCAAATTGTCAAAGAAGTGCACGCGGTTAGCTCGGCGCGGGTTGCCGAGACAGCTAAGCTACTGGAAAACACTTTTCGCGCAGTGAACATCGGCATGGCAAACGAAATGGCACGGCTTTGCTATGCGCTGAACATCGACACCTGGGAGGTGATTCGCGCGGCCGCCACCAAGCCGTTTGGTTTCATGCCCTTTTATCCAGGGCCGGGCATCGGTGGCCATGGCATTCCGCTTGATCCGCATTACCTGTCGTGGAAGGCGCGCCAACACGGGTTCGATTCCCGCTTCATTGGCCTGGCCGAGGAAGTTAATTCACGAATGCCGGAGCACGTAGTGCAGCTAGTTGCGGATGGCTTAAACGACGAAAGCAAAGCGATGCGAGGTTCGCGCATTTTGTTGCTGGGCGTTGCTTATAAAAAGGACATCGACGACGTGCGCGAGAGTCCGGCATTGTCGATCATCGATCGTCTGCGGGCGAAGGGAGCGGACGTGCGTTATCACGATCCATTCGTGAGTCAGGTTCACTTTGACGATGCGCACACTGAGGGTGGCGGTGAGCCACTCGGCTCCGTACCGTTGACGGATGAAGAGCTGCAAGCGTCAGATTGCGTGGTGATTATCACCGATCACAGTGCGACGGACTACAAACGAGTTTGCAAACTAAGTTCGCTGATAGTTGATACGCGAAACGCGCTAAACGGTGATGTCAGACGCGACAGTTCCGCGAGAATAATCAGGTTATAAACAGTTTCGAGTTCCGAGTTTCGAGT
>DATBRN010000377.1:0-37477 GCA_036560225.1 Pyrinomonadaceae bacterium
CAACGACGTAAGTAAGCAGTCTGGCATCGCGAATTCGCTTGGGAAGTCTTTCGGCGCGGTGGCGACGGACATTAATAACGATGGTTTAATAGACCTGTTTGTTGCGAACGATACCCTTCCTAACTTCCTTTTTCTAAATAAGGGCAACGGTAAATTTGAAGAGGTTGGTCTGTCTTCCGGAGTAGCATACAGCGACTCGGGAGCGCCTCGATCCGGCATGGGAGTGGATGCGGTTGATTATGACGGCGACGGCTGGCAAGACTTGTTCGTCGCCAACATAGATCAGGAACTCTTTAGCCTCTATCAGAACCAAAAGGACGATAGCTTCATTGATAAACCGGGTGAGATCGGACAGGCTACGCGGTTGCTCAGCGGCTGGGGCTTGAAATTCTTTGATTATGATAATGATGGTGATCCTGACCTGGTTTTGGTCAACGGCCATCCCGATGACATGATTGAGATTCAGTCGCTAACGGTAAAATACAAAGAACCGCTGTTGTTGTTTGAAAACGTCAACGGGAAGTTTCGAAACGTAAGTGCGCAGTCTGGCGCGGTTTTCCAAAAAGACTTTCCTGCCCGCGGTCTCGCTGTTGGTGACTATGACAACGACGGAGATCTGGATCTGCTTGTCATCAACAACGGCGAAGCGCCGATATTGCTTAGAAATGAGGGCGGCAATGCCGGCAACTGGCTTGGTCTCCAGCTAGTCTCAACTCGCAGCAATCCTGGCGCAGTCGGCGCGATTATCACGTGGGAAGCGGGCGGCGTGAAGCGCAGCCGCCTGAAGACAAGCGGAGGCAGCTACCTTGCCTCGCACGATCCGCGTGAAATTCTTGGAGTAGGGAAGGCAACAAAGATCGATAGCGTGGAAATCAGATGGCCCAGCGGGCGAGCCGATAAGCTGTCTAACCCGCCGCTCAACAAATACATTAAGGTCGTCGAGGGAGGCTAGCTCCTGGTTTCATTTCACAATGTTTACAGTCTTCCTCAGTTTGATGCCCGCCGAAGAACTACCAATCATCAGCTGAACTCTACCGTTTTCTACTTCAAACTTGTGCTGGGATATGTTCCAGTAAGCGAGCTGTTCTGCCTTTAGTTCGAGCGTTACGGTCTTGACTTCACCTGGTCGCAAAGCCACCCGCGCAAATCCCTTCAATTCCTGGATCGGTCTCATCACCGATGAATTCAGGTGTTTGACATACAACTGAACGACTTCTTCACCCTTTCGGTTGCCCGTATTCTTGATGTCGACGCTTACGCTAATCGAACCGCCGGGTTTCGACGAAGATGCGCTCGTCCTGAGATCGGAATACGCAAATGTTGTGAAACTTAATCCGTAGCCGAACGGATACAGCGGTTCACCCTTGAAGTACATGTAAGTTCGGCCGTGGCGAATATCGTAATCCATCATCGGCGGCAACTGGTCCAGCGACCTGGGCCAGGTCTGCACCAGCCGGCCGCCCGGGTTGTAGTCTCCGAAAAGCACGTCGGCCAGGGCTCGACCTTCTTCCTGGCTATTTAGGGCCATATGAATGATTGCCGGCACGTTGTCCTGAGTCCAGTTAATTGCATAGGGGAAACTCGAAACCAGCACGACGACGGTCCGAGGATTGGCGCGAAATATCTCCTTGATTAATTCTTCTTGTTCTAGCGTGATCGATTGTCTGTCGACCGCTTCACGCCCCTCACTCGGAACGGAGACTTTCGCCCAGTTAGTGTCGTTGCCACCGTTCGGGTGATTGCCGACACAGACAATTGCTACGTCCGATGCTTGTGCAAGTCTGACTGCGGCGCCATCATCGTTGTTTGCGACATGACTCACCTTCACAGACGGACCGGCGGCTTCTTTTATACCCTCGAACGGTGCGACTCGATAGGGTGGCGTACCGCTATACCAATCCAGGAGAACTTCGTTTGCTCGCGGTCCAATAACGGCGATTGACTTCACCGTCTTTTTGTCCAAAGGCAAAAGGTTCTGCGAGTTCTTCAATAGGACAATGGATTCTTGAGTTGCCAGGCGAGCCACGGCTTTATGCTTTTCGGTCAGCCACGGATCCTCAGATTCGCTGCCAATGCTCGAATAGGGGACCAGTGAAGGCGGATCCAGTAAACCGAGACGGATCATCACGCGAAAGTTTCCCTTAAGAGCCTCATCAATCTCTGCTTCCGTCAACAATCCTCGTTTCAGTGCACCTCGGACGGCATCGGTGTAACGATCGAGGAACTGGCCGATGCCAGCTTTTACTGACAAGGCAGCGGCATGATCAAAGTCGGGAGAGAATTTTTGGGAGGTAACCAAGTTGCGCATTGCACCGGCGTCAGTGCAAATAATCCCATCCTGACCCCACTCTCTGCGGGCCACGCTTTTTAAGACTGGATTAACAGTCATGGGCACACCGTTCATCGCGTTGTAGGAGGCCATGAACGCTCTCGATCCGCCCTCTATCACTCCCATTCGGAAGGGAACGGAGTAATATTCCCGGAAGAGTCTCTCATCAAAATCGGAAGACGTTTTGTCACGGTCGTTTTCATTGCTGTTCGCAAGAAAGTGCTTCATGAGCGCGGCGGCTTGCCAGTATTTCTTGTCATCGCCTTGCAGCCCTTTCACAAAAGCGACAACCATTGTTCCATTGAAAAACGGATCCTCACCGTAGCACTCTTCAGTTCTTCCCCAGCGTGGATCGCGACCGAGGTCAGCATTTGGGGATCTGATCACGATACCGCCCTGATAGTACTTGCCACTCTGAAAAACGTATCGTGCTTCATAGCCCTCGATCGCGCCGGCTTGTCGAAGAATATCCGGGTCCCATGTTTCACCTAAACCGATGCCTTGAGGAAACGTCGTGGTGGGAATCGTTTGCGGGTGTCCCCACTTCGCCGGCCCGCCTTGGGTGAGTCCATGGATTCCCTCAACATGGCCACTACCTTTGATCCCCAGACGCGGCACACTTGGGTTCGTTCCTAAACAAGCAACTTTTTCATCGAGGGTCATCAGTGAAAGGATGTTCGTAATTCTTTCTTCGACCGGGAGGTTAGGGCTTTGGAAAGGATATTGAGGTATTGATAGTTCGCGCGAACGGCTCAAGGTTGCGACAGCGCCGACGCCACCGAATAAGGCTGGCACTAGCAGCAATATCAAGGCGCTCACGTAAGTTCCTATCGGAGTATTTCGTTTGTGAACTTGAGAATTCACCAAATAAACCTTGAACAATAGCTGGGAATAAAAGAGAATGTGGGGCCATAGCTCCTTCAAGCAAGCTCTCGTTCGGAAACAACTGAGATGAAAACCATAGCGCTCGTATTCGTAGAATAATCTGCGCGTAAAAACTTTTGTCGGCCTGTGCAACAAACTGTGTCTACAGTGACTTCTCCGTTGTTCATGGCGCGAACAAATCGATTATTAGAAGTAGCACAACAAAATCTTGACTGGCAATCATCGTTTCGTAGGCTGCATCGTTGTATCGCCTTGTACTGATCACCTGGGAGATGACGCCATGAGAAAAGTGATCTCAGCTTTTGCTCTTTTTGCGTCGGCTGTATTCATTGTCTTCTTCGGTGGGGACACGCAAAAGTCCTCAAGCATCGCTGCTCAGTCAGCCGACAAGTTAGTGTACGCCGATTTTGACACCATGAAAGACAATCGGCCCGTTAGCACGCGCGGCGGACGCATGCAAATATTTGGCGGCTCGGAGAATCCTGGCGTTCCCGCTAAGTTTACGGGTATGCCCGGAGCTAACGACGCGCCTGAGTTGGTCAGGATTAAGCCGGATGATCCAAACAAAGCTGCGACCTTCAGTTATGCCTTTTCTTCACCGAATAGCTACGCCAGCGTCACGCTTGATATACACGGGCTACCAGACCAGGATGGAAAACCCACTGCAGAGGATGTCAGGAGCTATAAGAATCTGACGGTTCAAATCTATGCGAAAGGAACGCCGTCGCCAACCGGAGTTCAGTACATGCGTGTCGAGCTGACCAGTCACCGGCAGGGCATCAATCTTCCATACGGCTTTCCCCAGATGTCCTTTAAGCTCGGCGCCACTGGTTTTAATACCTACAAGATACCATTGAAATCATTGGCCCAGCCCTCGTGGATGGAAGACAAAGTAGACACGAAGGAAGTGCTGAAAAAGCTAACATCGGTGCAGATTAGTGTGTATTGCAATCAATGCACTCCAATTAATGGAATGGTCGTGATTGATAACGTAGTCTTCACAAATTGATGTAAGGCTCTGAAGCTGCGGGCTACCCGAGCACCGGCACTAGTTTCCGTGAAATCAACATAGAAGGGGAGCACAAGTTGAGATATCTCAACCGCGAATGTGGTCTGGCTTTGGGACGCTGGCGGCTTGCTTTCTCGTTCATCAGCCTTCTCTGGAGCAGCGTTGTTGTGGCCCAGGTACTTGGCGATCCGGTGGACGTCAGTCAGGATTTCCAAAAGATGGAGAATATTTATTTCATTGGCAGCAAGGTTGTCGATTTCAATTCCGGAACCGGCCAGGGCAGGCTTGAGTGGAACAGATATATCAGAAGCACGACGCTTTCCTTCAATAAAATGGATGTCACTTTCGCCCGTGGCCGCTCAACCGAATTTCCGGGCACTGAATACGATCAAGATCCTAGGCTACCCTTCTCTGTTACCTTCGTCAGTCCCCGTACAGTAAGGCTGCGATTTAGCACACGTGCGGCGCCACTAAGTGACGGATCGTCCTTGATGCTTGCGGGCCCGGTAGCAAGTGATAACTCCTGGAAAGCTGAGGAGAGTGCTCAGGCCATAACTTATACGAGCGCCTTTGGGCAAGTGCGTATCATCAAGCAGCCCTGGCACATTGAGTTCTACGACAAGACCGGGCATTTGCTGACGCGCACGCAAAACATCGGAGATCCAAATACCTTCATTACACCGATCCCGTTTTCCTTCCTGCGACGCGCAAGCGACTTGAGCCGTCGTGTTGCAGCTACCTTTCAACTTCAACATGACGAAAAGATCTTTGGTTGCGGAGAGTCGTTCACTGGTCTGAACAAAAGGGGGCAGCATGTAGTTGCATTCGCCCGTGACGGCATGGGCACTCAGAACGAGTATATGTACAAGCCGATCCCTTTCTTCCTGAGCAGCAATGGCTATGGCATGTTCGTGCACACGAGCGCGCCGGTCACTTTTGATTTCGGCAAATACTATGACGCGCACAACGTCATCTATTCCGGCGATGAAAACCTGGACATCTTTGTTTTTCTCGGTGAGCCAAAAGACATTCTCTCTGAGTACACGGCGCTGACGGGTCGTAGCCCGGTGCCTCCGCTTTGGTCGTTCGGTTTCTGGATGAGCCGCATCACTTACAAATCCGAAGACGAAGTGCGAGACGTGGCCGCAAAGCTGAGGGAACACAAAGTGCCGGCGGATGTAATCCACCTCGACACCGGCTGGTTTGAAACTGACTGGCGCAGTAACTATCTGTTTTCAACTTCACGATTTAGAGATCCTGCGAAAATGATCTCCGATCTGAAACAACAGGGATTTCACGTCAGCCTCTGGCAGTACACCTACTTCACCAGCAAAAACGAACTCTTTAAGGAATTGGTTGATAAGGGCTATGAGGTGAAGAACGAGGGTGGCGTGCTGCCGTTTGAAGACGCTGTAGTTGATATGAGTAATCCGGAGGCAGTGAAGTGGTACCAGGCAAAGCTGGCCAACCTGCTCAGGATGGGCGTGGGCGCGATCAAAGTGGACTTTGGTGAAGGAGCGCCGTTAACGGGCCAGTACGCTTCGGGGCGTACCGGCTGGTACGAGCACAATCTTTATCCGCTGCGTTACAACAAAGCCGTCTCTGACATAACCAAAGAAGTAACTGGTGAAAACATCATCTGGGCGCGTAGCGCCTGGGCGGGCAGTCAGCGCTACCCACTGCACTGGGGTGGCGATGCGGAGAATACGAATTCCGCGATGGCCGCTGAGTTAAGAGGCGGTTTGTCCTTCGGCCTCTCCGGCTTCACCTATTGGAGCCATGATGTTGGTGGTTTTGTCGAGCGGGCGCCACGTGATCTCTATCGTCGTTGGATGGCGTGGGGAGTATTGACTTCGCATACCCGCGCGCATGGCGCGCCGCCGCGCGAGCCCTGGGAATATGACGAAGCTCTAACCGAAGACTTTCGCCGCGCGTTGGGACTCAAGTATTCGCTCATGCCTTATATCATCGCGCAGGCAAAAGACTCTTCAGCTCGCGGTTTTCCCATGTTGCGCACTTTATTTTTTGAATATCCAAATGATCCTACGTCGTGGACGGTTGATGACGAGTATATGTTTGGTTCGAATCTGCTGGTTGCGCCGATGTTTGACGAATCGGCGAGCCGCAAAGTCTATCTACCACCGGGCGCATGGATCGATTATCAAACGAGTAAGATTTATCAGGGAGGGCAGTGGCATCAGATTACGCCGGGCCAGATTCCAGTTGTGCTGCTGGTTAAAGACCATTCCGTGATACCGCATATCAAGGTGGCCCAAAGCACGTCGCAGATGGATTGGAACAGTGTTGAGCTGCGAGTTTTTCGCACCGATAACGCAGTCGCCTCCGGCTTGTTCGCGTTACCGGATGCTGATCCGACAATACTGAAAATCGGTTCCGACCCGAGTGGTTTTTCCCTCTACAACCTTCCGATCATCGGCAACGTCAGGTGGAGGGTTAATCCCGTAACTCTGAAATAGGATTAGTGGTTTAAGGTCAACGGACCGAATGCCGCTGCGACCTGGTTGTGACCATCACCAGAAGAGATGCGATAAAACTATTGGCAGGCGCTGTTCCGGCTGTGAAAGCTGCGTCTACTTTTGCCTGGCCGAAAAGCGAAGCGCAAATCCAACCCGGACCGTTCAAACCGACTCGCGAATCGCTTAAGGCTTACCGCATTCCCGATTGGTATCGCGACGCGAAGTTCGGCATCTGGGCGCATTGGGGACCGCAGTCGGCCGCCGAATACGGCGACTGGTACGCGCGAGGTATGTACCTCGAGGGAGAATGGCAATACAAGCATCACGTTGAGACCTACGGTCATCCGTCGAAGTTTGGGTTCAAGGATGTGATCGAAACCTGGAAAGCCGACAAGTTTGATCCCGACTATCTAGTCGGACTCTACAAACGGGCAGGCGCGAAATATTTTGTGAGCATGGGCGTGCACCATGACAACTTCTGTCTTTGGAATTCAAAACATACTCGCTGGAACTCCGTCCGAATGGGACCAAGGAAAGATATTGTCGGCTTGTTTCGCAAAGCGGCGTTGAACCATGGATTGCGGTTTGGAGTGACCGAACATCTCTGGATTACCTACAAGTGGTTCTCTGTTAGTCACGGCGCCGACAAGTTTGGACCGTATGCCGGCGTACCGTACGACGGAGCTGATCCCAGATATGTGGACCTCTATCTTGATTGCCCTAAGATCTATAAGGACCTTCCCTGGGATGAAGAAGGGATCCCGGAATCGTGGAAGCGCACGTGGTTTCTGCGCGTCAAGGATCTGATTGACCAGCATCAGCCCGACTTTCTTTACAGTGATGGTTCTCTTCCGTTCCAGCAGTGGGGATTGGACCTGGTGACGCACTACTACAATCAGAACGCGCGACAGCATCAAGGCAAAGTAGAAGGCGTTTATACGAGCAAACATCCTGACGACTGCGCGGTCGGCACTTGCGTGCTCGACGTTGAGCGAGGTGTAGTGCAGGACATCTGGCCCAATCCGTGGCAGACGGATACGTGCATTGGTAACTGGCACTATCAGAAGGGAGCGACTTACAAGTCGCCGAAGATCATCATCGATTTATTGGTCGACATCGTCAGCCGAAATGGAAACCTCTTACTTAACTTTCCACTGCCAAACAACGGCATGCTGGATAGTGAGGAACTGAAGATCCTGGACGAGATCACCAGGTGGATGGGAACCAATGGTTCGGCAATTTACGCCACAAGACCCTGGAAGATCTACGGTACCGGGCCAGGCACACACGCTACGAGCGCCGACGCGAAGTTCAATGAAAATAAGCGAAAGGAACTCACGTCGGAGGACATCAGGTTTACTACCAAAGGCCAGACGCTTTACGCATTCTTGATGGGCTGGCCGGAAAAGCCGCCAGTAATTGAGCCACTCGCAACAAGGGGAAAATATTTCGCAGGACACGTGCGCAACGTTGAGCTTCTGGGTCGTGAGGGAAAGCTGGACTGGACGCAGGATGCGTCAGGCCTCAGAGTCCAACTGCCTCACGAGAAGCCTGGCTCGCATGCATTTGCCTTGAAGATAGAGGGACTGGACCTGCAAGCTTTGCCTTAAAAGTAAAGCCAGAATCCACGACTGTTGATCGAACATTCGGTACGTCTGATTTTTGTGGTTCTTGTAAGAAAAGTCGAGTCTTCGGCCGGGCGCTACCACCACCCCACGCGAGCTGCCCGCGTGGGGACCCCGGTCCGCTTCCGGTACTGATGTGGAGTGATTTCGATTCAAATCATGCCAATGAAAGAAACAGCCTGACAGACATGGTTGTGGTTGTTACTCCACATCAGTACCGGAAGCGGTAGCGCCCGGCTAAAGACTCAACCTAAGTTCCGGTTTGGTGCACCTAAAGGAATCCTGCGGAAATTGGATTTCAGACTTTTGAGCAAAGCTGGACGCTGCGCGTTAGAGGTTTTGAATTCACGACAATAAGGAGCTTCTTTGAAAAAAGTTATGAAAAAGATCAATCGCAGGAATTTCATTGAGTCGTCCGCCCTTGCTGCCGGCGTCACCATGTTTGCGCCCGCGATCACCGAAGCTTTGGGCACAACCGCGTCGGGAAGTCCTCCTGCTCAAAAACCATTATCTTCCTACGATGGCCAAGTGCGACCCCTTCTCTCGCAAATGACCCTGGAAGAGAAGATTGGTCAGATGACCCAGGCTGAGCAGGACGCGCTGAAAGATGTAAATGATATACAGAAATTCTTCCTGGGTTCGCTGTTGAGCGGTGGTGGCTCAGATCCGAAAGCCGGTAATAGCCTCATGGCATGGACCGATATGTGCGACGGCTACCAGGAGCACGCAGTTAAGACCCGGCTGCGCATTCCTATTCTCTACGGAGCAGATGCGGTACATGGTCATAGCAACGTCCTTGGCGCAGTAATCTTTCCGCACAACATCGGCCTGGGCTGCTCGCGAAATGCCGAATTGGTCGAGAGGGCCGCGCGCGTCACCGCGGAAGAAGTGCGTGCTACAGGTGTCAATTGGACCTTCGCACCCTGCGTAACGGTTCCGCGCGATGAGCGTTGGGGTAGAACGTATGAAGGTTTTGGCGAATCGCCCGAGCTGGCTCGTACCCTCGGAGAAGCTGCCGTCAGGGGCTTCCAGCGAAACGATCTCGCGCATCCTCTAAGCATTCTGGCGTGCGCCAAGCACTATGTTGGTGACGGCGGCACGCGAATCGGAACTGCAAGTTTTCCTAATCCGGATGGAAAGCGGCTGCTGGACCAGGGCGACACACAACTCAGCGAAGCCGAGTTGAGAGAGATTCATTTGCAAGGCTATATCAGTACGGTTAAAGCCGGAGTTGGATCCATCATGCCCTCATTCAGCAGTTGGAATGGAGTCAAGGTTTCAGGCAGCAAGAGATTGCTCACCGAGATACTGAAACAGGAACTACGTTTTGAAGGCTTCCTGATCTCCGATTACAGAGCCGTCAATCAGATAACCGAAAACTATAAGGACGCGATCGGCATATCGATCAACGCAGGCATGGACATGGTCATGGTCCCTACCGAGTATCAGCTGTTCTTCAATCTGCTGCGGGAACTGGTAAAGGAAGGCAGAGTTCCGATGGCGCGCATAGACGATGCCGTCACGCGCATCTTGAGAGTCAAGTTCGCGATGGGATTGATGGATAGGAACCGATCCCCGATGGCTGACAGGCGTTTGCACAGGACTTTTGGTTCAGCCGAACATCGAAAGGTCGCCCGAGAGTGCGTACGCCAGTCGTTAGTGCTGCTAAAGAACGAAAAGCGAACCTTACCCTTGTCAAAGAGAGTTGCCCGCATCCACGTTGGAGGCAAGAGCGCTGACGACATCGGCAATCAGTGCGGCGGTTGGACGATCGATTGGCAAGGCAAGAGCGGTGAGGTCACCCCGGGCGGTACAACTATTCTCAAGGCTATTCAAGGTGCCGTTTCACAGTCGACGAAAGTGACGTTCTCCAAAGACGGCAGCGGCGCCGGCGGCGCTGACGTCGGAGTTGTGGTGATCGGTGAAACACCATACGCCGAAGGCGTCGGAGACAAAGACGATCTCACGCTGGCCGCGGAAGATGTGACTACGGTGAAGAAGATGAAGCAGGCGGGCATTCCAGTTGTTGTGGTGATGTTCTCCGGCCGCCCACTAATCATCAATGAAGCGCTGGGACAGTGTGATGCCTTCGTTGCCGCCTGGCTTCCGGGAACTGAAGGTCAAGGCGTGACCGATGTGCTTTTCGGCGATTTCAAGCCGACGGGAAAACTGTCCTGCTCATGGCCCAGGTCCATGGCACAGATTCCGATTAACGTGGGTGATAAGAATTACGATCCGCTTTTCAAGTTCGGCTTCGGGTTGACCTTCTAGTTCACCTGAGATTGTAGGGGTGGCCCTTCGTGGACACCCAGATTTCCCAGTGGCACCGTTTAGAAAGGGCACTTGTGCCCCACCCCGCGACGGCAGACAAGTCTGCTATCTAAACGGACGACTCAAAAACAGTTTGTAGGGGTGGCACCCAAATTTCCTAATTGAAATGTTTAGAAACGGGACTTGTGCCCCGCCCCGCGGCGGCAGACAAGTCTGCTTTCTAAACGGACCACTTAAAGAATTTGTAAGCATGAAGCGGTCAATTTATTTCGCCTTTCGCCTCTGGTTTTTTCTCGTACTCACGGCCAACGTTCTGGTTGCGCAGGAGCAGCGGTTTGCCAGGCTTGGCGATTTCAAGTTGGAAAGCGGCGAGGTTATTCGCGATTGCCGGATCGGCTATCGAACGTTTGGCAAGCTCAACGCGGACAGATCAAACGCGATTCTTTTTCCGACCTGGGCCGGAGGCACGACGGAGCAGGCCAGCTCGAATTTCGCGCCCGGTAAACTGGTCGATTCTGACAAATACTACGTGATAGCCGTCGATGCGCTTAGTAATGGTGTCTCATCTTCTCCCTCGAACAGCGAGTTGCAGCCGCGTATGAAGTTTCCCAAGTTTACCTTCCGCGATCTGATCAATACGCAACATCAACTGTTAACCCAGGTTCTTCATCTGGATCATTTGAAGGCAGTGATGGGAATCTCGATGGGCGGCATGCAAACCTTTCAGTGGATCGTGTCTTATCCAGATTTCATGGACAAAGCCATTCCGATTGTCGGCTCACCGCAGCTGGCGCCCTACGATCTCGTGCTTTGGCAGGCGCAGATCGATGCCATCATGAATGACTCCGGATGGAACAATGGCAATTACTCCAAAAATCCTGCGCGCTCGGCTGAGTATGAGTTCGGTGCGCTGGTCTTGACGACGCCCGACAACTACAACAAGAAAAACACGCGCCAGCAGGCGTTCGCTGAATTGGCAAAGGCAAGCCAGACAGGTGGCTCCGATGCTAATAACAAGATTCGCCAGGCCCAGGCAATGATGGACCTGGACGTGGCTGCGGCATTTGGCGGATCGATGGAACGCGCGGCGGCTGCCGTTAAGGCGAGGGTCCTGGTCATTGTTGCCACGTTAGACCATACGGTCACACCTGGCCCAGCCTTAGAGTTTGCGCGGTTACTTCGGTCGCAGCTGCTGGAGTTGAGGAGCGACTGCGGACACTCGGCGCCATTTTGCGAGTATCAAAGGGTTAATGCCGCAGTCGCCGATTTTCTAGAGCACTGACGAGGGGGTAAAGGGACACCTGAACAGCAGAGTGCTTATGTAAAGCAAACTGTTAGTTTGCGATGTCTCGCCATCACTCTAGCCGCCCGGCTACGCGTCACCGCAAACTGACAGTTTGCTTTACAGAAATTAGTGCGGGGTGAGTCGGATGAGCGCCCGGTTGCTCGGTTGACCGCGAGCCCTAACGCTTACCTGGGCTTCGCTTAGGTTCGCCAGCTCATCGGGTAATCTGACCACCACCTGAGTTATCCATTCAAAGCTTGGAACCTTTACGACGTTTTCGACTGTTAATGGGAAACTGTTGCCTTGTCCATCTTGCGCCTCGGCAGTGACCACCGACGCGTCGTCCCCGGGCAGGAGGTCTATGTTCGCCACCAATAGCATTACACGGCTGTGGTGGTCCACGCTGAAGTTGTTAGTGGAAGTGACGGTGAAAGGTTCCTGAACAAAGGAGACGGAATCCAAAGCCATTGCGCGATTCGAGCCTTCTTCAGTAAGCATCACTGGTATGCTGGAAGGGGTTGTTCGTTGGTAGACGCGTACATAATCAACCAGCAAAGTCTGCGGAAAAACAGTGGTCGCGTCCGGATTGCCGGGCCAGTTACCGCCAACCGCCAGATTCACAATGATAAAAAATGGATGATCGAAGACCCAGGTCTTTCCCGGAATATCGGCGGGCGTCCTTGTCTTGTAAAGAATTCCGTCGCAATAAAAACGCACGACGTTAGGTTCCCACTCGACGGCGAAGGTGTGAAACGAATCAGCAAAGCGCTGATTGTTGGGCAGCGTAAATGATGCGGAAGGTCCGTCTGAGCCGGAATAGCCCGGCCCGTGAATCGTGCCATGAATGATGGACGGTTCCCGACCGATATTTTCCATGATGTCCACTTCACCGCAGGTGGGCCAATTGACGGTATCGATGTTATTGCCCAGCATCCAGAACGCCGGCCAGATGCCCTGACCGAAAGGCATCTTGATGCGCGCTTCAAAGCGGCCAAACTGCGGCGAGAATTTGTTCTTGGTGATTAATCGGGCTGAGGTGAAATCGCGCGTTACGTTGCCGCCGGTGAATCGCTCTTTGATAGCCTTGATGACGAGCATGCCGTTGGACTGAAAAGCGTTGTCCAAGCGAGCGGTGTAAAATTGAAGTTCGTTGTTTCCCCACCCTCCGCCGCCAACCTCAGCGGTCCATTTGCTCGAGTCGACTGCCGCCCCGTTTGGGCCATTAAATTCATCGCTCCAGACCAAACTCCAGACGGTCGGAGGGGCAGCTTCGACTGAAACTGACAGCGGGAAGTAACAGGTAGAAAGCGTCAAACAGATTAGGGTGAACGCGATCAGGAGGGGGCGAGTCGCGCGTCGCTTGAGGAAAAAGGAGGCTGGAAAACGCATTGGTGGCACCTCGCGACCATAACTATAAGGCGGGAGCCTCGCTGTGTCACGTCCGAGAACTTTAAGGAACCCTGTTGGAGTAGGAAGTTGAGTGTTGGCCAACCAGCGGGGGCAAGCCCGCCTTCCCGACCTTGAGATTATTGAACTTGAGAGGGATCTCCCGCTTGAGAACCATCTACACGAGTTTTAGTAGGACAGCTACGCCACCTCTCAGGTCGGGAAGGCGGGCTTGCCCCCGCTCGATGAACAAACTCCAGTCAAAAGGAAAATCATGCGTAAACTACTTCTATTCACATTCATTCTTTGTATCTCGCCTTTGTTTTGCGTGGGCGTGCGGGCTGAGGTCCGCGTGCCTTCGATTATTGGCGACAATATGGTCTTGCAACAGGGCCGTAAGGTGCGCGTGTGGGGTACGGCGCAGCCCGGTGAAGGTGTCACCGTTCACTTTATTAAACAAACTGGTCGCGCGATCGCTGATGCCCAAGGTCACTGGCAAACGTGGCTTGGGCCGCTCAAGTCTGGTGGTCCATTCGTGCTTACTATCGTCGGCAGCAACACACTGACTTTCAAAAACGTTCTGGTCGGCGACGTTTGGATTTGCTCCGGCCAATCAAACATGGAGTTTCCGCTGGTGAACGCCACCGGTGGGGCTGACGCGGTCGCGCAGGCCAACTATCCGGAGATCCATCTCTTCACTGTGCGCAAGGCGACGGCCGCTAACCCTTTGGACAACGTGGAAGGGCACTGGGTGGTGACGACCCCAGAAGAGGTGGGCCAATTCTCTGCTGTCGGTTATTTTTTCGGCCGCGAACTCTACCAGCGTCTGAAAATTCCCATCGGTTTGATTCACACTTCCTGGGGTGGCACACCGGCGGAAGCATGGACCAGTCACGCCGCGCTGTCATCAGTTGCAGAGCTAAAGCCGATTCTGGATAAGTATAAAAAAAGCTTGGAAGCACTACCACAGCGCCAGCAAGCTTACGAGCATGAGCTGGCTGAGTGGGAAGAAAAAAATCTATACGCCGATCCCGGCAACAAGGGTGAAGCGCTCGGCTACGCCGATCCTGCGCTCAATGAGACGGACTGGAAGCAGATGAACCTGCCGCAGTTTTTCGAGACCGCCGGACTCGTAATCGATGGCGCCGTCTGGTTTCGTAAGGAAATAGAACTGCCTTCCTCATGGTCGGGAAAAGACTTGACCTTGAGTCTCACTGCAATCGACGACTTCGACATTACCTACTTCAACGGTACGCGCGTCGGAGCAACAGGTAATGAGACGCCGAACAGCTATCTCGTGCCTCGCAAGTACAAGGTTCCTGGCTCGCTTGTGCAAGGTGGCCGCAACGTTATTGCTGTACGCGTTTTTGATCGAGCCGGCGAAGGTGGCTTTGGCCGGTCCGATGTGATGTCGTTAGGGCCCGTGGGCGCGAAAGAAAGTGAGGCAATCACGCTTGCGGGTCGCTGGAGCTATAAAGTTGAACTAGCGCTGGAACCTAAAAAACCGGACTACGGTTCCCGTCCCGAACTGCTTGGACCATCCAACCAGAATAGTCCCAGCGTTCTTTACAATGCGATGCTCGCCCCACTGACGCCGTACGCAATTCGCGGCGCTATCTGGTATCAAGGCGAAAGCAACGCCAACCGTGCCTACCAGTATCGGACGCTCTTCACGACAATGATCGGTGATTGGCGATCGGCTTGGGCGCAGGGCGATTTCCCTTTCTATTTCGTGCAACTCGCTAATTGGCACGCAGCGCCGTCTGAACCGGGAGATAGCGACTGGGCGGAATTACGCGAAGCACAGACGATGGCTCTGCGGCTGCCGCAGACAGGCATGGCGGTGATTATCGATATTGGCGACGCGAACGACATCCACCCACGCAACAAGCTTGACGTGGGCAAGCGTCTTGCCGCCTGGGCGTTGGCCGTGACATATCATCAGAAAATCGAACCATCCGGCCCGCTCTACGATTCGTTTTCTATCAAAGACGACAAAATACGCGTGCACTTCAGGCATGTCGACGGCGGACTAAGGTCGTCGGATGGTGCACCAGTAAAAGGCTTTGTAATTGCCGGCGCTGACCGCAAATTCGTCTGGGCCAACGCCAGGATAGAAGGTGACGCTGTCGTTGTTTCGAGTAAAGACGTAGCGCATCCAATCGCAGTGCGCTACGCCTGGGCCGACAATCCGGTCAGCAATCTCTACAACGCAGCAGGGTTGCCGGCCTCTCCATTTCGCACGGACGACTGGCCCGGTGTGACTATGATGAAGCATTAATGGCTGAAGTAGAGCAAACTGTTAGTTTGCGGTGTTACCTTAGCTCGCTAGTTAAACGTCGCCGAGTCATCGCAAACTAACAGTTTTGCTTTACGGTTACGCGACCAAAGCCGTGTAGGAAATTACCCGGAGTGATTGAGAAACAAAGCGCAGGCAGTCAGGAGTTAGTGGTTTTGGCACCCACCCGCAATTGAAGG
The DNA here is from genome assembly GCA_036560225.1 of Pyrinomonadaceae bacterium. Lineage (GTDB taxonomy): Bacteria > Acidobacteriota > Blastocatellia > Pyrinomonadales > Pyrinomonadaceae > PSRF01. The sequence goes on from DATBRN010000377.1 coordinate 15,746, forward strand.
CACGATCATCACCGTGTCGCCATCTCTGACAGGCGTATCCAGGACTTGAGCATGTCGGATGTCTTCATCATTGACATAGACATTGACAAAACTACGCAGCGCGTTCTGGTCGTTATATAAGTGTTTGCGGAGTGCTGTGTATCTGCTTGTAAGACCATCGAGAGCCTCGCCGACCTTGTTGGCGTCTAACTCTAACTGTGCAGAGCCATCAGCGAACTGTCTGAGTGCGGTTGGGATTATTATCTTGACTGCCATTATTCCTATCCTTTCAATATTTCTTCCGGATTAAATCGTGAGCGATCGCTTTCCATCTCCCATGACCGAAGGTCGCGTGCACTCCCCTCGCGAACCGACACGACGATGTAGGAATAAATGGGCCAGGCGTGCTCGAGGTCATAATTAGACGGCACTGCCGCATCGTCAGGATGAGAGTGATAGAAGCCGATCACATCCAAATTCTTTTGCTGCGCCACGCGCTCGCCGGCCAGTAACTCTTCGGGTCGTATCAGGAAGCGATTACGTTTGGCTTCTTCCTCGCGCGCGTTCGAAATGGGAAAAGTCTCCAGGACTTCCTTGCGGCCGTCCTGAAGAAAGCGTCCGATCAATAAGCCGCAACACTCATAAGGATAATCTTGTTCTCCATGCGCGTTAATCGCGGCTAACTGCTGTGGGGTGAGTGCGATCAAAATTAGTTCTCCCGGAACTGAGCGAAATGTCCAGCGGCTTACTAGTGTTTCAATGCCTGCTCGATGTCAGCAATAATGTCTTCGATATCCTCGATCCCAACCGAGATTCGCACGAGACCCTCCGTAATGCCTAACTCCTGACGACGTTTCGGCGCGACCTCGCGATGTGAAGCTGTGGCTGGATGCAACACGCCGGTGAAGACATCACCGAGACTTGTGGAACGCACGCAAAGCGATAGCGCATCCATAAAGCGAAAGGCTGCTTCCCGGGTGTTATTGCGAAGCTCAATCGAAACAAGAGCGCCAGAATAAGGCGGTCGCACAATGCGCCGAGTTATCTGTTGTTTTTCGGGATCAGCGAGACCTGGATAATAAACTCGGGACAAGCTCTCGTGGTTTTCGAGATGTTTCGCCAAATGCAAAGCGTTGTCGCACTGGCGGCCCATACGCAGCGACAATGTCTTCAAGCCGCGATGAATTTCATGCGCCTCCCAGACACCCAGAACGCCTCCAACCAGCTTCATCACGCCTATTAGTGTTGGCAGGTCTACTTCATCACGGGCCACGACTACCCCGCCCATTACATCCGCGTGTCCTCCCAGATACTTGGTTGCGCTGTGTACCGAGAAGTCTGCGCCGTGCTTGAGGGGCTGGCAAAGGTAGGGTGACGTGAACGTGTTATCCACGATGAAGCGCGCACCCACTTCGCGTGCGATTTCCGCGCAGGTGATAAGATCGCAGACTTTCAGCAGGGGATTTGAGATCGTTTCCGCAATCAATAGGCGCGGTTTGACCTCAAGAGCTTTGGCCCTGACCGTTTCCAGGTCAGAGAAATCGGCGGTGATGGTCCTGATATCGTAGGAGCCAATGACCTTGAAAAGCAGGTCCGTCGTTGCGCCATAGAGATCCTGCGATGCCAGGATCGTAGCGCCGGGCGTGAGTTCGCAGGCGAAAATCGCCGCATGGAGAGCCGCCATGCCAGTAGCATAGGCGCAAGCTGCTGCGCCTTCTTCAAGCACGCGCATGGCTTCTTCCAGCGCGGCCGTTGTCGGATTCCCATAGCGCGTGTAGACGTAACCCGGCCGTTCACCAGCGAAAACCTGATCGGTTTCCGCCATGGAATCATAAGTAAAAGTGGCGGTCGCATAGATCGGAGTGGCAACAGGCTTGCCGTGCGGGGTCGCACCTCTCTCGCCTGCGTGCACCATTTGGGTGTTAATGCCGCGTCCTGTTTTGCCACCTGACATGTGAAACTCCTAACTGACCCGGGTTGCTTCCGCCACCCCCGGGGCGGCTGCAGCGTTGGGGCCGGCCCTTCCGTTGTGATATGGAGAGCGAATCTTCGGCGGGTAGTATGAATTCAAAATATTCGCTGCACAACCCACCGGATTAACGAAATTCTATTTATCCAGCGATAAAAACAATTCAGTTGACGAAGCGGCGACGATTGTTTACCCTTTCCCTATCGTGTCGAACAACTCTGACATTATGAACACCGTAACTTCAATCTGCGCCTGTATGTGTACCTGTATGAACAAGCGTGCGGCATGTCGACGTATGTTGCAGCGCTCCCCATAAAAACGCTAAGAACGGTTGAGTTTTAACTCTCGCGCTCCTTAGCGCGAGAGTTTTTTTTTGACATTTGTGAGGCGGCGGCCCAGGCGGGCGAGCGCTATTCACCTTCGTGACTCAAATAATGAAGATCGAGATTTCCGATACTGGGTCCCAAAACTTGCCGGCATGTGTGCAGGACGAGTTGGCTAACTACGAGCAGCAGATCCGCAAATATCAGGCAGGCGAAGTGGATGAGACAAAAATGCAGAAGCTCCGGCTGCACTTCGGCACTTATGCCCAGCGTCAGGAAGGGGTGCAAATGCAGCGGATCAAGATTCCCGGAGGGGTCTTGACTGCCGATCAACTTATACGCATCGCCGATGCCGCGGACCGATTTGGCAGTGGGTTCGTACATTTCACCACGCGCGAAGATGCGCAAATTTATTACGTTAAGCTGGAAGAAACCCCCGATCTGTTGCGCTTTCTGGCCGAAGCCGGCATCACCTCTCGCGAAGCATGTGGCAACACTGTCCGGAACATTACCGCCTGTTATCGCGCAGGCACGTCTGCGACGGAGGCGTTCAATGTATTGCCTTACTCGCAAGCGCTCTTTCGCTATCTTGTTCGCAACAAGTACAACCAAAACCTTGGTCGGAAATTCAAGATCGCATTTGAAGGCTGCGCTGAGGACCATTCAGCCCTGCGAATTCACGATATTGGTCTATGGGCTGTCACCAAAACTCGGAATGGCAAACTGAGGCGCGGCTTCCGAGTTTATCTAGGCGGGGGCCTTGGGGCCGCGCCTCATCTAGCCCAAATCTACGCCGACTTTCTTCCGGTTGACGAACTCTTCAATCTCGCTGCCGCGGTGCTCAGACTCTTCGACCGATACGGTGAGCGCAAAGCGCGCATGAAAGCGCGCATGAAGTTTCTGGTTGAAACACTCGGTTGGGAAAGATTTCGTACAGCGCTTGACGAGGAGCGGGAACGAGTTGGCCCGATACCCCTCGCGGATTACCTTGAGCAGAGCGAGAAGCAGACCGAGGAATTCACTCCCGAGACATTTGGCGGCCCGCGATCATTGCGGGTGTTAGATTCGCGGACAGAGGATCTCCAATTTCAGGCCTGGGTGCGCGACTCTGTAATTGAACACAAGACACCGGGTTTTCGTGGAGTCCACGTGCGCATTAAGCTCGGCGATCTCACGGCCGAACGTGCGCGCGGTTTAGCGGAAGTTGTTCGTCAGTTCTCGTCTAATCAACTAAGAATCTCGATCCAACAGAACATTTATTTGCCCTGGGTCAGAGAAGAAGAACTATCAGATATCTATGCGGCACTCGTTGAGCTGTCGCTTGCGGAGCGTGGTGTCGGGACTATCGCTGATGTCACAACGTGTCCCGGGTCTGACACCTGCCGGTTGGGCATCGCTTCGGCTAAAGGTCTTGGCAGTGAATTGGCCCGCGTGGCTGCAAACGGTGGTGTTGGTCCAACGAGCCAGTCCAGCTTGAGTCGAGAGTCGGCGCGGCCACTGCGTATAAAGATTTCTGGCTGTCCCAATGGCTGCGCCCAACATTCAATAGCCAACATCGGATTCTATGCCGCGGCTCTTTCGCAGGACGATCGCAGCGTGCCGGCTTATTTCGTGACGCTGGGCGGTGATTCGTCGCCTGACCACGCTCAGTTTGGCTCACTTCTAGGGAAGTTTCCCGCAAAAAATTGCGTGCCGCTGACGGAAACGCTTGTTCGCCTCTACGACGAGGAGAGACTGCCAGCGGAGGATTTCACCTCCTTCGCCAACCGGATCGGAACGAAACGTCTGAAGGAAATACTCGATCCGCTACGCCAGGTTCCCTCGTTTGAAACAGACCCTTCATTTTACGAAGACTACGGACACGAGCACGAGAGCTTTGCCGTTCGTCGTGGAGTAAAGGGTGAGTGTGCCGGGTCTACAGTGGCTGAGACTCTGCCCACAATTGAGGCGGCGCGAGAACGGTTGGCCCAGGCAGAGGCGCTCATCTATCACAAGGAATACCGAGCTGCGGGTCTGGCTGCTTATGAGGCGGCTGCCGCTGCCGCTCGCGTTCCGCTGTACCAGAGACTGGTGGATCCCTTTAACGCCGATGAGGCCCTCTGGGAATTCGAGAACCTGTTTGTCTTATCCGGAGAGACCGAAGGCGAGTGGCAGGAAGTCTCATCACGTTTCGAAGACTTGAGGAACAGAGCCCTGCGAATTTCGGACGTCAGAGAATCTGAAGTTTGCCAGATACCTGATGAGGCGGCGCGAGACATCCTCGAGGAAGCGCGCAGGTTCGTTAACTATTGCGCTGAACCTGTAGGCCAAGGAAAGGGCGTGGCTGCATGAAAGAAAAGACGCAGCCCGGAGTAGCGGGTGTTTTGATTGTCGGTCACGGCAGCCGTCGCGCGGAAGCCAATGAAGACGTGCGAGAGGCAGCCCGGGCCATCGGCGAACTCAGCGGCTTCACGTTGGTCGAACCTGCCTTCCTGGAGATCGAACATCCAAACATTGCTGAAGGATTCGCGCGTTTGGTCGAACTGGGGGCGCGCGACATTACGGTTCATCCATATTTTCTTTCGCCGGGCAGACACACACGCGGCGACATTCCTGGCGAAGTCTTAGCCGCAGCTAGCCGTCACGCCGGAATCAGATATCGGATTACCGAACCACTGTCGGCGCATCCTTTGGTGATCGAAGCGTCTGTTGAACGAATATTCGAAGCGATAAACCACGAGAAGAACAACGATAAGGCTGGGATTGAACATTTGGACCGAATAGAGTTCACCGCTGAACGCGGAACGGTCTATCTCGTTGGCGCAGGGCCCGGTGATCCGGAATTGTTGACGGTGAAAGCGCTGGATCTTCTCCGGTCATGTGACGTGCTCATTTACGACTATCTCGTCAACCCGATCATCCTTAGTTACGTTCAGGCGAGGGCCGAGCGGGTTTATGTTGGCAAAGTTGGCGCCGGGCGTCACACACCACAGCGACAGATCAATCAGTTGCTCATTAACGAAGCGCGAGCCGGAAAGCGAGTCGTACGACTTAAAGGAGGCGATCCCTTTCTGTTCGGACGAGGTGCGGAGGAGGCTGACGCACTGGTGGAAGCAGGCGTGCCGTTTGAAGTGATTCCGGGGATCAGTTCCGCGTTGGCAGTTCCGGCGTACGCCGGTATTCCTTTGACTTACCGTGGTCTATCGTCTTCCGTGGCCGTGATCACAGGCGCGCGCGCGAGTGATGGGGCGTATAAGCCAGGCGCCTTTTCGCACCTTGCGAAAGCCGACACTGTTGTTGTGTTGATGGGCATGATCCATCTGCGCGAGATTGCGAACGACCTTGTTGATTCGGGCCGCGCTGCGGAGACACCCGCGGCCGTCATACGCTGGGGTACTTACAACTCCCAGCAAACGGTTACGGGAACATTGGGCACGATTGCAGACCTAGCCGAACGGGTCGGCTTGCGCGCTCCCTCAGTAATCATCATCGGTGAGGTTGTTGCATTACGTGAACGCCTTAACTGGTTTGAGCAGAATCCAGGTGCTGTCGCCGAGGAAGAGTCGGAAGCCGCGTTCGCTGTGGCTTGTTAAAAAAGAGGACTGGAGGAGAACCCTGATGCTATGTGCTAACAAAAGTCGGGCGGGGGCAAGCCCACCTTCCCAACCCAGAGACTTCGAAGCTTGCTGATCGGCTCAGTCTTGAAAGGCCTTCAAGCATGATTATTAACTCAACTCTAATCAGCTCGTGGTTGGGAAGGTGGGCTTGCCCCCGCCCAACCTTCGTTAGCACTCAAGACACGAGTTTCCCAGAGTTTCTAAAGCACGGCGCTCATTGAGGAAAAATAGTTATGGCTTTGGCTGCGTTGTCGATTGACCGGGAAACAACAGACGATTGGAAGGCCCTTTCCAATGAGTTTGAGACAGCCTCGCCGGAATCTGTCCTGCGTTGGGCCGTCGAGGAGTTTTCTCCCGATGTCGCGCTCGCCACGGGTTTCGGTGTGGAAGGCTGCGTCCTTGTCTCGATGCTGTCGGCGATTGGTGCGGGCATGCGCTTTTTTTATCTCGACACTGACCTGCTTTTCCCGGAGACGTATGCATTGCGTGATCGACTCGAAGCGCGCTATGGCGTGCACTTCGAGCGGCGCGCTACCAGTCTATCGGTAAGCGATCAAGCGGCTAAGTACGGTGAGCGGTTGTGGGAGCGTGACCCGGATCTTTGCTGCCGGCTTCGCAAGGTCGAACCGCTTAAGGAAATGTTGAATGGGATGCGCGCCTGGGTTACGGCCATACGCCGAGGTCAATCGGTCACGCGAACCCAGATCGATCTCGTCGAGTCGGATCCGAGATTTGGTCTCGTCAAGATCAATCCGCTTGCGGCGTGGTCCGCGGGCGATGTGTGGGAGTATGTCAAGCGTAATGATGTTCCATACAACCCTTTGCTCGATCAGGGCTATGGCTCCATTGGTTGCGTCCCTTGCACAACGCCAATCCAGATTGGTGAAGACCCGAGGGCCGGACGCTGGCGGGGAACAAGCAAAATTGAATGCGGAATACATGAACAGCAGAAACGGTGACTAGTGAATGGTAAATAGTAAATGGTGATCAATTTATGAAACTGATCCGCCCTCATGGGGGCACGTTGGTTAACAGAGCAGTGACCAGGGCAGAACGCGAACGGCTAATTGAGGCCGCCGCAACGATGCCTACGCTTCGTTTGGGCGAGCGGGAAATCTCCGATTTGGAGATGATTGCGACCGGAGCGTATTCACCACTCGTCGGATTTTTAGATCGATCTGATTACAGCGAAGTTTGTCGAAATATGCGCCTGGCCAACGGCCTCGCGTGGACAATCCCCATCACGCTTCCAATCACCGATGACCAAGCTGCCGGCATTCGCCAATTTGACGATGTAGCGCTGTGTCAGAACGATCACCTTCTCGGCATACTGCATCGCTCGGACAAGTATCGCTACGATAAGTCACGAGAGGCGGAACTTGTTTACCGCACGACGGACCAGGCTCACCCTGGAGTCAGCCGGCTCCACAACCAGGGCGACTGGCTGCTCGGCGGAACGATCAGCCTTGTGAACCATCCGCTTAATCCCGCCTTCCCGAAATATCGACTGAATCCCGCAGAGTCACGTGCTGAATTCCTTAAGAGGGGTTGGCGGCGCATCGTTGGTTTCCAGACGCGCAATCCGGTTCATCGCGCGCACGAATACATTCAGAAATGCGCACTGGAAATTGCTGACGGACTTCTATTGCATCCGCTGGTCGGTGAAACGAAAGCCGACGACGTTCCTGCGGATGTTCGCATGCTGTCGTATGAAGCGATTCTTGCCGGTTACTACCCACGCTCCCGCACGATACTTTCGATCATGCCTGCGGCGATGCGCTATGCAGGTCCGCGGGAAGCGGTTTTTCATGCGTTGATTCGCAAGAACTATGGTTGCTCGCATTTCATCGTGGGGCGCGATCACGCTGGCGTGGGTAACTATTACGGAACCTATGACGCGCACAGTGTGTTCGATGAATTCGAACCTGAAGAGTTGGGTATCACACCGTTGTTTTTCGATCACGCTTTCTATTGCCGGAGGTGTCTTGCGATGGCTTCCAGCAAGACGTGTCCGCATGAAACATCGGCGCACGTGACGTTGTCGGGTACGAAAGTCCGGGAGTTATTGAGCGCGGGACATTTGCCACCAGTAGAGTATTCGCGACCTGAGGTGGCCCAGCTGCTTATAGAGGCGCAGCGGGAAGAGATGAGTACTGAGTGTGAGTACTGAGTAGCCAGTTCCGAGTTTCGAGTTTCGAGTTCGGTTCTGATTACCGAGTTTTCCGGAGCGGCGACTCTGCGATCAGCAGTCAGGATCATAACCCAAGTACTAAGTGCCCAGAACAGAACTCGGAACTCGAAACTCGGAACTCGTTACTCAGTACTCAGTACTCAGTACTCAGTACTAAATCCAGGAGTCAACAAATTGACTGGAGAAGGTTTCACATTGTGGCTGACAGGATTGTCCGGAGCGGGCAAGACGACGCTAGCCGAACAGGTGGCGATGGAGCTGCGCGCCCGAAATGTCAGTGTTGAGATCCTGGATGGAGACGAGGTTCGCACCAATCTATCAAAAGGGTTGGGGTTTTCTAAAGAAGACCGCGACATCAACATCCGCCGTATCGGCTATGTTTGCCGGCTGCTATCGCGAAACGGAGTGGCGACGGTGTCGGCTGCCATCTCGCCTTATAGCGCGATTCGCGATGAGGTCAGGCGCGCCGTCGAGACGGATGGAGCCCGATTCATTGAAGTGTTCGTGAAGTGTCCAATTGAAGTCCTCGCCGAACGCGATGTGAAGGGACTTTACAAAAAGGCGCTCGCCGGAGAGCTCAAGGGTTTTACAGGAGTTTCTGATCCCTACGAAGAGCCGCTTGCGCCCGACGTGGTAGTTGAGACGCATCGAGAATCTATTGAACTTAGCGTTGGTAAGATTCTGCGGACGCTTGAGCAACGTAACTTGATACCGCCAGCGAGCTCAGCAAGACCGCGGCGTGAGCGGTCCGTTTTTCTCCGTAGGAGAAATCGAGCGAAAGGTTCGGCCCCGATTAAAGTCGCCCAGCATGGTCTTAGCTTGACCATACTGAAGAGATTGTTTTTGAAGAAACCGGTAAGGACCAGATGACGCCAAACAAACCGGAAACTCCGTCGACAAAGATAACGCCGGAAAGCAGAGCATCAAGATGAGCAGTGTACTAGAGCCCACAGTCGAAGCCGATTGTACCTTTGGAATAGATGAACCGTTTAGACTCGACTCTGGCGGCACGCTTCAACCTGTGACGCTACGGTATGCCCTCTACGGCGAGCTCAATCAAGCGCGCGACAACGCACTGCTTGTTTGTCATGCGTTATCGGGCTCAGCGAGAATTGCCGACTGGTGGCCAGCGTTGATAGGCAGCGGCCAACCCTTTGATACTGATCGCTACTGCGTCATCGGTGTGAATGCGATCGGTTCATGTTACGGCTCGACTGGACCAATCTCCCCGGACCCTCGAAAACCTTTCGCTTCTTACGGCAGCGATTTTCCTCTCGTTACCATCAACGACATAGTCAGAACGCAGGCCCGACTGCTTGATCGTCTCGGCATCGAGCGACTCAAAGCTGTGATAGGCGCCTCAATCGGCGGAATGCAAGCATTGAGTTGGGCCGTTGACTATCCGGATCGGGTGGAGCGGTGTATCGCCATCGGCGCAACCCCACTCTCGGCGATGGGTCTGGCGCTGAATCATCTACAACGGCAGGCGATCCGCAATGATCCGGCGTGGCGCGGTGGCTTTTACGCACCGGACCAGCAGCCGGTTGCCGGACTGCGGCTGGCACGCGCGATCGCGGTTTGTAGTTACAAGTCGTCGGAGCTTTTTTCGAGCCGTTTTGCTCGGCGTCCGGATCGGAGTGGCGAGGATCCGCGGAGCTTGCTAACCGCGCGTTACGACGTTGCAGGCTATCTCGATCATCAGGGCTCGATTTTTACGTCACGGTTCGACGCGAACTCTTATCTCATTCTCTCGAAAGCGATGGATACTTTCGATCTCGGTGAAGGCGATAAATCTGCCACCTCACGTGAGGCAGCATTGCGTCGAATCCGCGCTCGCCTGTTGCTTATCGGTATATCTTCAGACTGGCTCTTTCCGACGAGCGACGTGCGCGCTCTTGCCTGGGCAGCAAGAGCGGGGGGAGTCAAGGCAGACTACGCTGAGCTCAATTCATCACACGGGCACGACGGATTTCTCGCCGAACCCGGACAGCTGGCGCCAATCATCAAAGGGTTTCTTAAAGAAGAGCAGCCAACTCTTGGTAACGTAACGGGTCGTAGTGAGTGGTCCGTTACAAACGATCCCCCGAGTCAGCGAGTGCGCGGCTGATCCAGAAATCGGTCGCCCCCACATGCGGTTCACTTTTCCCCTGGTTTTTGCGAAAACTTCGAAAAACACGCACTTTGTTCTTGACTTAAAAGCAGAAAGTGATATTAGTTCACGCCGCGAACAAAAGAACGGTGATGCTCAACTGACGAAAAACCGGTCGTGCCTTCGGAGTCAGGCGGCTTAACTCAAAATGCGAAAAATCGATCTGACCAACTTTCAAGTTGCAACGAGCGAAACGGCACGCGACATTAACCGGCGCATCGTACTGAACTTGATCCGCAGTCATCAGCCAATTTCACGGGCAGATTTGGCGCGCCATTCGGGACTTCAACGTAGCACCGTCTCGGTGATCGCCGAACAGTTGATTGATGAGCGATGGGTGACTGAAGGTGCAAACGGTCACACGCTCCGCGGCCGAAGACCGACATTCCTCCACCTCAACAAGGAACGCGTTGGTATCATCGGAGTGAACATTCGTCCAGCGACGACCACTGTCGCACTCGCTGATCTCGACGCCAACTTTGTAGCCCAGGAGTCGATGCCAACCGCATCCGATCCGAGCCTGTTCATCAAGGAACTGACTCCGCGATTGCATAATCTGATCCAGATGCGTCCGGAAATTACTTGCGAAGGTATCGGAATTAGCTTGCCCGGCCGCGTGGATCTAACATCCCAGAGACTGGTATTCGCTCCTAATCTGGCGTGGAGAGATTTAGACTTAAAGAGTCCGATCGAACAGTTGACAGGCTTACCAGTGGAGTTGGAAAACGCGGCCAACTCTTGCGCTTTGGCGGAGATTTGGTTTGGACGCCACACCCAGGGAGTAAGGAATCTACTGGCGGTGACCGTTTCTGAAGGCATCGGCACCGGCCTCATCCTCAATCACCAACTGGTTCAGGGCTCAACTGGCATGGCAGGCGAATTTGGGCATGCGGCGATTGTGCAGGATGGACTTGAATGTCGCTGTGGCAACCGCGGTTGTTGGGAAGTCTATGCTTCTAACTCCGCTGCCATTCGCTATTATCTTCAATCTGCCTCAACTGCGCGCAACGGTAAGAATGGCGCGACATCGACGAGCCAATCTCTGACTTTCAACGACCTGTTGCGGCTCGCGGATCAGGAAGATCCCAAAGCAGTGACAGCTATTCAAACGATGGCTGACTATCTGGGTCGAGGTCTGGCGTTGCTGGTTTCCGGGCTGGCCCCGGACGTCATTGTTGTTGTCGGCGAGATAACTCGCGCCTGGGACAGGGTCGGTCCGATCATTTCCGACAGTATCCGGAAACATTCTTTCACGCCGGCGGCGACACGTGTTGTACCGAGCGATCCAGCGTCCCAGCCCCGGCTTCGTGGGACCATCGCTGTCGTCTTGCAGAAACACTTTGGAGCTCCATCAGTAGCGTAGTAAGAGCAGTCTAGTTCATCATTTGCTGATTTTGTTGTGGTCGCGAACTAAATCGGCCGCGAGACTTGATTTAGCAATTTGGGTGGGCAATTAACAGATTTGGGTCAGTCTGATCATTCCCGCAACCGAGAGTCTAATTAGTAAAGATAAAGCGGAAACTCGTTGAGAACACGCCGGGTCCTCTAAACAGCGTCGCTTCTGCGGCGGCGCCCAATTAGGAACCTTCGAAACTAAGGAGATAAACCCATGTTCCATTTCAACCAAGCCTGTCGAAGCGGGGCGTATTGCGTAGAGCTGAATGACGAAAAGAGTTCAGGCAAGCGACCTCGGGTAATAGCTCGGGTATTAGTACTGATGGTCGTGGCATTCCTGGCGCCGCGCATCGCCTACACTCAAGTTTTGTATGGTTCATTGACCGGAAACGTGACCGATCAGAAGGACGCGGCTGTTCCTGGAGCCAGGATCGATGTGACCAACGCCAACACTGGGGATAGCCGAACCGTTACTACAGATGAGCGGGGCTCGTATACGCTTAGCGATCTGCAGGTTGGCGTCTACAAGATCGCGGTTTCTTTGGCCTCGTTCAAAACGGTGCTTAAGGAGAATGTCAGGATAGAGGCCAACAGAGTCTATCGTTTCGATGCGCAGTTGGAAGTTGGTGAGGTGAAGGAGACTGTCGTGGTCACGGCCGGTCAGGAAGCAATGCTTCAGACCGATCGTGGCGACGTGAACGTCACGAAGTCAGATCAAGAGATCAACAACCTGCCGCTGTTCGGCAGTGTCGGTCGAAACTATCAGACTTTGATTTCGCTGATTCCTGGCACGGCAAGGGGCACAGGTGGCTTTTTCCTGGGCGGCGGCAGCGGCGAGGATAACTCTGCTGCCGGCAACCCGCAGCGGTCCATATCATACAACGTCAATGGCGTGTCGCGTCTGCAGAACAACACCCGGATTGATGGCTCGAGCGTCATCTACCCGTGGCTGCCGGCGAACACGGTCTACGTTCCCCCGGCCGAAGCCATCCAGGAGGTGAACATTGTTACCAACGCTTTCGACGCCGAGCAGGGGCTTGCGGGCGGCGCGGCTATCAATGTAAGCATCAAGACTGGCGGGAACGACTTCCACGGAGTTGGTTGGGGCTACGATACCAACAGCCGATTCCAGTCGCGGAACTTCTTCCAATCTCCGACTCAAACCAAGATTCCGAAGAATATTGTTGCGCAGTTCGGTTATGCTTTTAGCGGGCCGATCATCCTGCCGCGTTTTGGCGAGGGTGGAAAGAGCACCTGGAATGGCAAAAACAAGCTGTTCTTCTTCACCGATCTGGAGCGTACGACACAGCGGAACGCGGCTGGGACCACCAGGACCATTGCGCCTGCGAGCCTGCGGCCGGACGCTAATGGGAACGTGAGTTTTGCCGGAACCGGAACCACAATCTTCGATCCGGCGTCGAACCCGGACCCGCGTCTGCGCACTCCCTTTCCCGGCAATATTATCCCCGCAACTCGGATTGATATCGCTGCGTTAGAACTGATCAAGCGGCTACCGCTGCCGACAGGACCAGGCTTTACCAACAATTTCGCAAGCACTGGCGTCGGTGAGTTCAACCGCACCAATATCGACACCAAGATCAATTATGTCAGCAACGAGCTGACGTTGTGGGGGCGATATAGCCGCTCGCCTACGATCATCGTCGACCCGCCCATATTTGGAGAAATCGGCGGTGGCGCCCTGAATGGAGGACAACTTGGTACAGCCCCGGGACTGATTAATGTGGTTGGGGTCGGGGGAACGTACACGTTCAACCCAGCGGTTGTTCTGGATGGCAACATCGGTTATACGCGACAGCGACTCGGTGCGGAAAACTTCGACATTAATACCCCGTTCGGACTGACCGTTTTGAAAATCCCAGGAACCAACGGACCCGACCGGCTGCAGGGTGGTGTTCCATCGTTCCAAATCACAGGTTGGAACAACTTAGGCAACGACAACACCGGGAATCCGTTTTTGTTCCGCGACAATCAGTACGTGGCGGCAGCGAACCTTTCGTGGCTGAAAGGCGCGCACTCCTTCCGCTTTGGCGCTGACTATTTGAACCCGCGGATCAACCATTTCCAACCGCAGGGGGCGGCGTTTCAGACAGTACGCGGCACATTCCAGTTCAGCGGCACCGCAACGGCGTTGGAGGCGTGTAACGCGGCCAATACAGGGGCCGCAGTGTGCGGTCAGCCGGGGGCGAGCTCAAGTGTAGCGGCTGCAAATGCATTCAATGCCTGGGCAGCCTTCCTGCTCGGACTGCCGAGCGCCGCAGGCAAGGCGGATCAACTTCGCAATCCGAACTCAGTATGGTGGAAGCAGTACGCGCTCTACGCACGCGATCACTGGCAGATTGGTCGCAAGGTTACCCTGACCTATGGTTTGCGCTGGGAGCGCTTCCCCATCCCGAGAAAAGACCATACCGGAATCAATCGTTTCGACCCGGATACCGGACAAGTCATCACCGGTGGATTGAGCGATCTTCCATTTGACGGGGGCGCATCCTCTGGTTCGGGTCTTTTCCTGCCGCGCATCGGTATAGCATTTCGTTACAACGACAAAACAGTGATCCGTGGTGGCTACGGCCAATCTTCCGACCCAAGACCTTTTCAGGATGTGAGGAATGCCTATCCGGTCGTCAACATCTGGTCGATGCCCTCAGCCACTTTCAACGGACTCAGTGGGACATCGGGGTTCATTCCCGTGACCACTTTTAGGCAAGGACTGATTAACACCAGTACCCCGCCCGATCTCAGCCAGGGCATTCTGCCGCTGCCGGCAAACACCGGCACGACAACCTTCCCGAAGACACCGATGCGAGACAGGATTCACTCATTCAACCTTTTCATCGAACGCCAACTGCCAGCTAAGTTCGTCGCTCAGGTCGGCTACGTTGGTACGCGCGCAGTCGGTCAGATGGGTTTCATCAATATAAACGCCAGCGCACCGGGAACTAGCGATGCTGGTCGCCCGCTCTTTGCCAAGTTCGGGTTACAAGCGGACATTGTTAGCATTCAGCCATATGCAACCACGACGTATGATGGTCTTCAGGCGCTAGTCACGCGTCGTTGGGCCAGTTCGCTGTTCGGCGTAGCTTACACATGGTCTAAGACACTTAACTTTGCTGACAATGACGGTGGTCCGAGAATCGGGTACCTTCCCGAGAAGCAACGGAACCGTGGCCCTGCCAGCTATGACCGGACGCACAATCTGCAGAGCTATTTGGTCTATGACCTGCCTTTTGGCAAGAGTCAACGATGGGCCAAAGAAGGCTGGGCCAGCAAGGTCTTCGGTGGCTTCCAGGTCAGCGGTGTGATGAGCATCATGAGTGGGATGCCGTTCTATGTTGTCCAAAATACTGCTCCGAACTTGCTGGCTCGCGGGAGCCAGCAAGTGCCAAATCAAGTCAACCCAACCCTTCGAATCCTCGGCGGAATTGGAACACCGGGACAGCGGGGTTCTGCCGGTGGTCCTTGGTTTGACAATACGGTTCTTGGAGGTCCAGCGATATTCGGAGTTACGTGCACCTCGAATTGTTCCTGGGCATTAGAGAATGGCGCGCGTTTCGGAAGCGGCGGAAGAAACAATCTTCGAGGTCCAGGTTTCTTCGAGACAGACATGACGATCTATCGAACATTCTCGTTGTCGGAGAGAGTCAAGTTCCAACTCCGCGCGGAGGCGTTGAACGCAACGAACCATGCGAATTTCAACCTTCCTGATGCCAACGTGAACAGCACAACCTTCGGTTTCATTACGTCGACGTTCGGGCCGAACCAGCAGCGCCAGTGGCGATTCGGTGCGCGCGTCTCCTTCTAACTACCAGCAGCCACTTGGCCCGGAACCCCCTTCCGGGCCACGCCCTTTTTCCAAACGGAAGGGATGGCAACTTTCGGGGTTATTACCCCACCGTTGAATCTGGCCGGACGCGGAGACAGGCATCGGCGTCGAAAGGCAAGTAAGGTTGCGGCAAAGGTGCTCTTTTGATTGATTGTCGGTTCCCGCAAGTCAGCGCGGTAATGTGATACGCCTCCGGCGGTCAGGTTCTGCCAAGCGATCTGACAGCCAAAGAGAGCGCCACCTGCTGCGCTTGTTGTCCTCCGGAGACTTGCGGCGTGGCCCGGCCGTCAAAGGTCGGGCCACGATGGTTCTTGTCACTGCTTGGAACATTGGGGCAATGCTATGCTGACTACTGAGGACGAGAATATTATTCGATGATCCGACGGTTACACGTTTGCGCATGGTTTGTGCTGCTGCCCGTGGTTTGTCTTGCGGGTGTCACACAGGCGCAGAATTCCGCTTCCGACAAATGGGAAGACTACATAAACGGTGACTACGATATCCAGCCTAACATCACCTACTCCGTCGCCAACAACCTGGAGTTGAAACTCGATCTCTATCTCCCAAAGGATCGAACCACTCCTAAGCCGACAATTATTCTTTTTCACGGGGGTGGTTGGGTGGCGGGCCAGAAGGAGCGCAACGTGCTCTTTCTGCTTCCGTATCTTTCTATGGGGTGGGCAGCGGTCAACGTTGAGTATCGCCTCGCGCGTAACTCGCCCGCGCCGGCAGCGGTAGAAGACTGTCGCTGTGCGCTGAGATGGATAATTTATCACTCCCGCGAATACAACCTCGATTCCGCGAAGCTTGTTCTGACAGGCACATCGGCGGGTGGTCATCTTGCGCTCATTACCGGGATGTTGCCCGCGGAATCCGTCTTTGATCGCCAGTGCCCTACTGATGAGAGCACTCGCTGGCGAGAAAGAACTGAGCCACCACTCAAGGTAGCTGCGATTGTTAATTGGTTCGGCATGACCGACGTAACTGAACTGATTGAGGGATCGGATGCGAAGCACTATGCAATGGAATGGTTCGGCAGCATGGGAAACCGGACTGAACTGGCAAGACAAGTGTCACCAATTAATTATGTTCGTGCCGGATTACCGCCAATCATTTCTATTCATGGAGATGAAGATGACGTGGTTCCCTACAAGCAGGCTGTCCGTTTTCACGCTGCGTTGGACAAATTTGCGGTGCCGAATCAGCTTGTCACGATTCGTGGTCGCAAACACGACGGCTTCAACCGGCAAGAGTTGGTGAATAGTTACGCGGCAATCAGAGAATTTTTGCGGAAAAACCGTGTGTTACCCTGACTAGTTCACTCGAAACGAAATGAATTCGTCTCAGGATCCCAAGCGCAGCGCGCTGGTTCCAGTTCTTGCCGTCGCCATCATTTTTGTCACCGTCGCGAGTAGCAGAGCCGAAGACGGTTATCGACTCTGGTTACGCTACGATCCGCTCCCAGAGAAGGCTACGCAAGTTTATCGAGTTAGCGCCACTGGTCTAGTGGTGCCGGGTAGCTCGGCGATTCTCAACACAATTCGAAAGGAATTTGCCGACGGATGTCGCGGCTTGCTGGGGAAAGATATTCCTCTGACGGATCGAGTCGATCGCGACGGGGTGGTTGTGATTGGGACGCCTGCGAGTTCGCCGCTGATCGCCGGACTGAGCTGGCGACGACAACTTGCCGCTTTGGGACCAGAGGGCTTTACTATTCGCGCGATCAGACTCCGGGGCCACTCGATAATCGTGATTGCCTCGGATGGTGAAGCAGGCGCGCTTTACGGTGCGTTTCATTTGCTTCGACTGATGCAAACGCTTCAGCCGCTCAATACCTTGCAGTTGAACGAGAAGCCAGCGTTACAACTGCGTGTACTCGATCATTGGGACAACCTTGATGGCACTGTCGAGCGAGGCTATGCCGGACGTTCTTTGTGGGACTGGAAGAGCCTGCCGGAGATCGTGGACCCACGGCTGCAGGATTACGCACGAGCAAACGCGTCAATTGGAATCAATGGCGCCGTACTCAATAACGTCAACGCCAATTCGGAAAGCCTGAGCACTGAATACCTGCTTAAGACGGCAGCAATTGCTGACACGTTCCGTCCTTTTGGTATTCATGTTTATCTCTCTGCGCGTTTCTCAGCGCCCATCGAGCTGGGAGGCTTGAAAACTGCCGATCCCTACGATTCCGCAGTTGGTGACTGGTGGAAGAAAAAGGTTGATGAGATCTACCGGCTCATTCCCGACTTCGGAGGCTTTGTCGTCAAAGCCAACAGCGAGGGCCAACCGGGACCACGCACCTACAATCGAAATCATGTTGACGGCGCAAATATGTTGGCTGCAGCTTTGGCTCCGCATCACGGAGTGGTGATGTGGCGCGCTTTCGTCTACGACATGAAGCCTGGCTACGATCGTGCGGGCGCAGCTTACGAAAACCTTCAGCCGTTCGACGGTAAATTTGCACCCAATGTATTGCTGCAGGTGAAAAACGGTCCGATTGATTTTCAACCACGCGAGCCGTTTCATCCTTTATTTGGCGCAATGCCCAGGACCCAGTTAATTCCCGAGTTTCAGATTACGCAGGAGTATCTTGGGTTTTCAAACCATCTCGTATTTCTAGCGCCCATGTGGAAAGAGTTTTTTGATTCGGACACCTATGCCCGGGGACCCGGCTCAACAATTACGAAGGTAGTAGATGGGAGTCTTTACCATCAGCGTCTAACGGGCATTGCTGGAGTCGCGAACACGGGATCAGATCGGAGCTGGACCGGACATCATTTTCTTCAAGCCAACTGGTACGCCTTTGGGCGGCTTGCATGGAATCCTGATTCGTCATCGCGACAAATTGCGAGGGAATGGATCGCCATGACACTGACGCACGATCAAAAGGCGATTGCGGCGATTGCGCGAATAATGCTTGAGTCGCGCGAAGCGGTTGTTGATTACATGACTCCGCTTGGGCTTCATCATCTCATGTGGGGTGGGCACCATTATGGACCTGCGCCGTGGTGGAACACCGAACCGCGTGATGATTGGAACCCCGTCTATTACCACCGTGCGGACGCGGAGGGCTTAGGATTCGATCGAACGGAGACTGGCAGCAACACAATCAGCCAGTATCACGCCCCGGTGCGCGCGTATTTCGGGAACCTGAATTCGTGCCCGGAGAAGTTTTTGCTCTGGTTTCATCATGTGCGGTGGGATTACCGTATGCGATCAGGTCGAACCATGTGGGACGAGTTGGCTCTTCATTATCAACGTGGCGTGGAGTGGACGCGGGCAACGCGCCGGCAGTGGGATGCTCTCGCGAGGTTCATTGATCCGGAGCGCCATGCCGAGGTAGCGAAGAAGCTCGAGATCCAGGAACGGGACGCTGTTTGGTGGCGGGACGCCGTACTGCTGTATTTCCAGACGTTCTCGAAACGTCCTCTTCCGGCAGGCGTCGAGAAACCCGAGCACACGCTGGAAGTTTACAAAGCGAAGAGTCTTTCATGGTGAAAGAGATCAAACGGATACTCCTGAGATTCTGAACCCGCGATGAGAATCACTGACATCAAAGCGACAACCGTAACCGTTCCCGTCGAGGCACCGCTTAGACATGCGAATGGCTGCCATTGGGGACGGTTCGTTCGCACCATCATCGAAGTCGAAACCGATGAAGGCCTGACAGGTCTAGGCGAAATGGGCGGAGGTGGTGAGTCGGCGGAAGCGGCCTTTCGTGGGATGAAATCTTATCTTGTCGGTCATGATCCCGCGCGAATTGAGGAGTTGCGCTTTCTGATCGCCAATCCAACTGGTTCGCTTTACAACAATCGGACGCAGATCCTGGCAGCGCTGGAGTTTGCGTGTCTCGACGTCCTCGGACAGCGATGGGGCGTGCCAGTTTCAGAAATCCTGGGTGGACGCTTGCGCGACCGAGTGCCATTTGCCTCCTATCTTTTCTTCCGCTATCCGAACCCGAAAGATCAAAATGGAGAGGTCAGAACCATTGAACAACTTGTTACTTATGCGAAGGGATTGAAGGGGCGACACGGCTTCACGTCGCATAAGTTAAAGGGCGGCGTCTTCCCTCCGGAGTACGAGCTTGAGTGTTATCGAGCCCTCGCGTCTGCGCTTGCTGGTGATCGGTTTCGCATCGATCCGAATGGAGCCTGGTCCACGGAAACTGCAATCTGGTTTGGCCAACAGATCGAAGACATTCGCAACGACTATCTTGAAGATCCGGTATTCGGGTTGCACGGGATGCGGCGAGTGCGCGAGAAGGTTCGAATGCCATTGGCGACTAACACTGTGGTTGTGAACTTCGAGCAACTTGCCGCCAATGTGTTGAATACTGCTGTGGATGTAATCCTGCTGGACACAACTTTCTGGGGTGGGATACGTGGTTGTGTGAAGGCGGCTGGAGTCTGTGAAACTTTCCAACTCGGAGTGGCAGTGCATTCATCAGGTGAACTCGGCATTCAACTCGCGACCATGCTGCACCTCGGTGCTGTCATTCCGAATCTGTCATTCGCAGCAGATGCTCATTATCACCACCTGACCGATGACATTATTGAGGGAGGCAAATTCAAGTACGAAGGTGGCGCACTCACGGTACCAACTGGGCCCGGCCTGGGTGTTCGCCTTGATCCAGAAAAGCTGGCGAAATACCGGGAGCTTTATCGCCGCCTGGGGCC
The DNA here is from genome assembly GCA_036560225.1 of Pyrinomonadaceae bacterium. GTDB lineage: Bacteria > Acidobacteriota > Blastocatellia > Pyrinomonadales > Pyrinomonadaceae > PSRF01. The sequence continues at coordinate 35,868 of DATBRN010000377.1, forward strand.
TTACCACTACGATCAGGATCCAGGGCGGCCTGGATGGGCGCCGATCATTCCGAACGATCGTTGGGCCGATCCGCTAGATGGAACGGCCCCAAACATTCCGGTTTGATACCAGAAGGAGTGAACGATGATTAAAGTAATGGACAATCTGGTTTCCTCAGCCGACGTCTTGACGGACGTAAAAGAACTTCGGCAACAGGTCAGTCTCATCGTCAAAAACACGCCCGTGATCGACGTGCACACTCACGTGTATCCGCCGGAATTCAAAAGTATGTGTTTATACGGCATCGACGATCTACTTACATATCACTACCTGATTGCCGAGATTTTTCGCTCGTCCAGGGTGTCCTATGCCGGTTTCTGGAAAATGACCAAAGCCGAACGAGCCGATCTGATCTGGAAAACACTATTCGTTGAGAACACGCCAATGTCCGAAGCTTGCCGTGGCATCATTTGGGTGCTCGAGTCGTTTGGACTCGACACGCGCGCGCCCAACTTGAGGGAGGCGCGCTCCTTCTTCAATTCACGGAACTTGCCAGGTCATCTGGACCTGGTATTGAAGACTGCGCGCGTTAGTGACGTGGTCATGACCAACGATCCGTTGCACGAAGCAGAAGCACAAGTCTGGATGAGTGGCGTCAAAGTGGATGGACGCTTTCACTCTTCGCTCAGACTGGATACCTTGCTGAACCATTGGCCGGACGCTTCGCGCATCCTGGCACGTCAGGGAATTCCGGTGAACACCGAATTGACCCGCCATACAATCGATGAGCTTCGTCGCTTTCTCGATGTTTGGCTTGAGCGAACGCACCCATTGTATCTTGCCGTCTCGCTTCCCGCAGATTTCAAGTATCCTCACGACGATGCGCGAGACCGTCTGATTCGAGAAGTGGTACTGCCTACTGTGAGGCAGCACAACCTGGCATTGACGCTGATGATTGGAGTTCGTCGCGGGGTCAATCCAGCTTTGCGCGCGGCCGGCGATGGCATGGGCAAAGCGGATGTGATGATGCTTGAAAGGCTCTGCGCCGAAAACCCCGACGTGCGTATCCTGGCAACTTTTCTGTCACGCGAGAACCAGCATGAATTATGTGTGGCCGCGCGCAAGTTTAATAACCTGATGCCCTTTGGCTGCTGGTGGTTTCTTAATAATCCTTCGATTATTTCCGAGATTACGCGCGCGCGATTTGAGCTTCTCGGCCCGAGTTTTATCCCGCAACATTCCGACGCGCGAGTGTTGGAACAACTCATCTACAAATGGGGACACGCCCGGCAAATAATCGCCGACGTGTTGGCTGACGCTTACGAGCAACTCCTCGAGAGCGGACGCGCGGTCACGCGCGAAGAGATAACGCGTGATGTAAACCGGATGCTGTCCGGAAATTTTCGCGAGTGGGTTGGTCTGCCATCTGTCGGAGCGCAAATAGAAGCGGTGCAATAGTTGATCTAATCCAGGTTGAGCATGACCGCGTACATTCAAGGAGAACGAACGGTGTCAATGCGAAAATCAACTCGAGGTTGTACTTTTTGGTTTGGCAACCAGCGGCGCCAATTTTGGTCCGCAGCCCTTATTGCGGTTATTGCCGTCCTGCCTAAGCCGGATACGCGATCAC
>DATBRN010000378.1:0-7194 GCA_036560225.1 Pyrinomonadaceae bacterium
ACCGTAGTGACAGCAAAAGGCAAGAGTGTAAAGGATGTGTTGATAACGATCTGTAAAGGATGTCTTGACAACAAACAACTCCGTGGCCACCCCTTCGTTGAAGAAGGGATTCTTACAGTCAATCGGCGCTACGTTTGTAGCGCCGCGAGGCCATTACGCAAAAAGGGCGGCCACGGAGTGCCGCCCCTAAAAATTTCTCTGCCGTAGCAGGCTATCTGCCAGCACCTTTATTCGAATGCGATCGTGCGCTTCGGACATACGCATATATTGATTTGCGACTATCGCGCGCGGGTCCACCGGTGCTTGTGGCTGCTGCTTTTCCTCAGCCTGCCTTCGTACCCTTTTCTTGTTTTCATTCGAGCGAGCGAGTGTGCGTGCTGGTGCGACCACCGTTTTCTCCTCCCACAGTTCGTCTTAAGTTTGGTGAGTAGTCTTTGATGATGGCTCGTTAGCCCGATTAGTTAGCCACCATCAAACAAACGGGGGCATCGTTGATGTCCGACCCTGTTGGGGCAATGTCCGTTCCACTAAACAGATCTTGCAAATACGCTCGTATTATTGAGACTTCTATCCCAATCGAGCCCGAATCTACTGAATCAGAACAAATCGTTTAGTTATCCTGCCAGGCCCTTTTTCGTGCGGAATCAGGTCATGAACGAATTCAGTTCGTTTCGGCAAAAATCCGCCGGTGAACTCCAAACCACATCATGTCTTTGCGAGGTTTTGCTGGCGTCGTTGCCTGATGAAATACAGTCCTGTCAAACAAAGCGATAACCACGCCAACCCTTCCGCCATTGCGGCCAGTACATCGCTGAGGTAATGGGCGCCGAGGTATATCCGGCTAAAACCCACCAGCACAATTAGCAAGCCTGCCACAAGGACACTGATTACACGCCAGTGCCATTCCGGGATTTTTGTACAGAGGTAGGCGGCTATGACTCCATAGAGAACTGTGGCCATCATGGTGTGGCCGCTGGGAAAGCTGTAACTGGTGAGCGTGAGAATCGGATCATCGAAATGAGGACGCGGTCGATAGAATGCATACTTCAAAAGTTTGTTGAGCAGCGCGCCACCGCCAACAGCTGCCCCCACTACCGATAGCCAATAGAGGCGTCGTCCCCAGAGGAAATAGAGTCCCACGGCAACCGCAATACAAGTAACGGTAACTGTGGAGCCGAGAGACGTGGCCACAAACATTGCACTTGTCAGTTGCGGCGTCGCGTGCGCGTGTAGCCAGTTGCTGAGCTGGACGTCTGCAATCGTTAGTGGCTCACGATTGATAACATCTTCTGAAATCTCACCCAGAATCAAGGTCATCGTCGCAAAGACAAGGAGACCGGCAACAAGGTAGAGACCAACGGAGTTCTTTGACGAGGATGGCTTCATGGGTAGGTAATGGAACAAAGTTTCGGATCAGTTGCGGACCCAGGAGATAGATTTTCCATATATCATTTCTCATTTTTCATTTGTTATCGGCAAGACAGTTCGGAGGCGAACCGATTACGTTATTTGACCAGGCTGCTTGTAACAGCGCCCATATTTTTTCAGACAACGGTTGCACTTCTAAGTCGAATGCGTGAATAACAATAGCTTTATCGCCGGGCTGTCTTAGCGATGACACATGAAAAATGTGAAATGACAAATGGAAAATTTGATTTCCTGCCCGCACCACAAGACTCTAGCCCCGCACTCTAAACGCGGCTCCAGCCATCCGGCGTATGCCGAAAACGTTCAGTAATTGCAAGTCCAAACTCTCCACGCTCCGGCTGCCACTCAAATCGCTCAACCGCGATGTGCGGTCTATCAATTCGAATTACATTAAAAGAATTCTCTTCGCCGCGAACTCGAGTTGAAGCAGCAGTCCCTGCCTGCACCACGAGCGCGGAGTGACCTTTGATCTTGTAGCGCGTAGCGCTGTGCGTCGTATGGCTAACATGGAGATGCCCCGCCAGAAAGAGATCGGCGCCGCAGCTTGCCAGTTGTTCCATCGCCAGTCGCGCCCGACCGACAAGCGCGCGCTTATCATGACCTTCCGGCAGATCGAAAGGGTGATGCGTCACCACAACCTTTACAGCTTCAGGGTCCGACGCGCAGAGCCTTTCACGCATCCAGGAGACTTGTTCTTCGTTGATGCGCCCACCCTTAATCGTCAGCGAGCGGGCAGTGTTCACTCCGAGCACGGCGATTTCTTCGTCATGGTAAAACGGTCGCAGATCGTTGGTAATGTAGCGGCGGTATTTGCGGAGTGGCTGCATAAATCGCGCGAACACATTATGCAGCGGCACATCATGATTACCCGGCACAACAATCTGCGGGTTGGGCAAGCGATCGAGAAAAGTGCGCGCCTCCTTAAACTGGTGTGAGCGGGCACGCTGCGTCAAATCCCCGGACACGGCCACCAGATCAGGATTAACATTTCGGACCGCCTCGACCAACGGCGATATAACGTGCGGGTGCGCTCGCCCAAAATGGATATCAGAAAGATGAACTATCGAACGCATTTCAATCTGTGGTCCAAATTCTGAGATCTGAGATCTGAGATCTGAGATCTAGAGATACCGTTTCGCAAGAAGCCTTATCCCTCGCGACGGTGGCACAAGTGCCATTTCTAAACGGTTCGTTTAAAACGGTTCGCTTAAACGCTTCGTTTAAACGCCTCGTGATCATGTCCGTCCATCCTCCGACGTGTTTGCCGGCGCCAGCACCCGCAGCGCACCCGGCCGCACGCGATAATGCAGCGGCGGCTCCAGCATCGCTAGCTCACCATCAAACGCTGCTCTTAGATGCTTGTGCTTTGTCTCAATCCAAATCTCCTTAGCACACAGCGCAAGAAAATCCTTTTCCTGACGTAGCCCGCCCAGGAGCGCACGCAGCGCGAGCCGGATCAATCCCAGACGGCCCGTGCGGTTCGTCATGTACAAACTGAGCTCGCATCTGTCGAGACTTACACGCCTGCCGACGTAGAGCTTTTCCATCTCGTATTGGTTGTTTCCGATAAATACAAACGGCGCGCGACTTTTCAGATCCTTACCATCAACGCTCACGCGTATATTCAAAAACGGATAACGGCGCAACACTGCAACCGCCGCCCAGACGTACGCAGGCCACTTGCCCCAACCGAGCCGCTGCTGACGATCGCGTTCCCGAACGATGCTCGGATAAAGGCCCAAACTGGAGTTGTTAATGAAGATGTGGCCATTAACTTCGCCAACATCGACTTTCACCTCATGACCTGCGACTATCGTTTCGACCGCACCATCAAGATTGAGTGGGATACGCAGGTCCTTTGCGAAATGGTTCATGGTCCCAAACGGCAAAATTCCCAGCACCTTGTCGGCTTTGATTACTGCCGCAGCCACCGAGCTGATTGTCCCGTCTCCACCAGCCGCTACAATTATTTCAGCATCACTCTTGGCAGCGCTTTGAGCTAGCTTGGTGACCTCGGCGCCGTTGTGAGCCAATGCGATGTGCGCCTCTGCCCCAGCCGCCTTGAAAGCTTTCGCCAGGTCCTCCTTGACGCCCGAGTTGTTACCAGGACCCGAGCTGGCATTGATGATCACTTCAATCTTCACTCGCCCAATCGTAAGCCAAACTTGTTCCAAAATCGTAGCCATGTCCGATAAGCTTAAGCTTGTCGTCAGGCCAAACGAAATACCCTGGCCGGAATGCGAAACTCAAATACTGGGACCGCGGGCGTCTCGCCCGCAATGAGAGCGAACGTAGCGCAGCGGAGTGAAGCGCGAACAACCGGTTGGCTAAACGTTGCGTTGAACTCACTACACTGCACCAATACTGAGACCGCGGGCGTCTTGCCCGACCACGTTGAATACCATTCGCCCGCAACCACCCAAGTCGACAGTTGTTGAGTAAACTCGGAACTCGAAACTCGGAACCGAAATCACTTTCAGCTATACTCCTCTAACTCATGACAAGACATTCCGAATCAATCGATCTCTTCGCCATCGCTCATCAAACCATGATCGAAGAGGGCTTCGAACCCGACTTCCCGGCTCCAGTTGCCACCGAAGTCCGCTCCATGGTCGCCGAAAGTGCAACCATAACCTCCAGCACAGGCGACGAAGACCTTCGAGATCTGTTGTGGTCATCAATCGACGACAAAAAAACCCGCGACCTCGATCAAGTTGAATACGCTGAAATAACTTCCGGCGGTGATACACGGTTGCTCGTTGGCATCGCCGATGTTGACGCCTTCGTTTCGCAAGGTTCGGTCACCGACAAGCATGCAGGAACCAATTGCACTTCCGTTTACACCGGGGTCAAAACCTTCCCAATGCTTCCGGAGGAATTGTCGACCGACTTGACCTCTTTGATGGAGAACGAAGATCGATTGGCGGTTGTGACGGAATTGATTTTGGCGGCGGACGGTTCAGTGAAAAAAACTAACTTCTACCGCGCGCTTCTCAAAAACCACGCGAAGCTCTCTTACGAAGCCGTCGGAGCCTGGCTCGACGGGAAGACGGGCGTGCCGGAGAGCGTCAGCAATGTCCCGGGTATGGAGGCGCAAATAAAGCTGCAGTCTGAGATTGCGGAGCGCTTCGAAAAGTACAGGAAGGAACATGGCGCACTTAACCTGGAAACCATCCAGGCAAAACCGGAGGTGGATGAACAGGGCAGGGTAGTAGGTCTCGCCGTAGTCGAGTCGAACAGCGCGCGTGAGCTGATCGCAAACTTTATGATCTCGGCGAACGTGGCGATGGCAGAGTTTCTTGAAGCGAAAGGTGGTCCAAGCCTGCGCCGCATTGTGCGTACGCCGAAATATTGGGACCGCATTGTGGAGATTGCCGATGAGGTCGGTGAAAAACTGCCCGCCAATCCCGACTCGCGCGCTCTTTCTGACTTTCTCTCGCGGCGCAAGGTCGCCGATCCAGTTCACTTTCCCGATCTCTCACTGGCGGTTGTGAAATCACTCGGCCCCGGCGAATACGCCGTGCAACTGCCAGGCGAGGAAGGCGAGGGCCACTTCGGCCTCGCGGTGCAGGACTACACTCATTCAACTGCGCCAAACCGTCGCTTCGCTGATCTCGTCACGCAGCGCCTTGTCAAAGCAGCCTTAGCAAATGACCATGACACTACGCGCACTCCCACTGCGCCCAAATCCACGCCCGATGGGCCACCGTCGCGTGTATCCACCTCTGGTGCGCCAACATCCGCGCCTGGGTCGACGTCAATGCCTTACGATGTCGGGCAACTAAAGCAGATTGCTGAACACTGCACCATTCAAGACAGCGCGGCGCGCAAGGTCGAACGAAAGATGCGCAAAGTCGCAGCCGCCCTGTTGTTGCACGACAAGATCGGCGAAGAGTTCAACGCAATTGTCACCGGCGTCACACCCAAAGGAACCTTTGCGCGCGTCATCAATCCACCCGTAGACGGCCGAGTGGTCCGCGGCGAGCACAAACTACGCGTCGGCGAAAAAGTGCGCGTCCGTCTCCTCTCAACCGACCCCGAGCGCGGCTTCATCGATTTCGCCCGCCTCTAAACAGTCACCAGTCACCAGTCACCAGTCACCAGTCGGCAGGAGCAGGAGCAGTCGGCAGACGGCAGGAGCAGTCGGCAGAAAGCAGAAGGCAGAGCGTGCAGTGGGCAGTGGGCAGTGAGCAGTGGGCAGTGGGCAGTATGAGGCGTTATCTACCCACGGGCTGGTAGTGGGTCGGTCAGTCGGTAAATCTCCAGCTTTGCATCAAGGAACCCACCCGCTACCGCGAGGTGCTACTGACCTCATGCCACGCGCATTGCTGACTGCCGACTGGCGACTGCCGACTGCCGACTGCCGACTGGCGACTGGCGACTGGCCCACTGCCCACTGCTCACTGCTCACAGCTCACTGCTAATTCGATTGAACTTCCTTTCATTTCGACTTACCATCAGCCACACAAGTCACCGCGATTCAGCGAAGCTTGCAAACAATCGGCAAATAAGAGCAGCAAGACAATCAAGTTCTTCTCTCTCGTTCATTTTTCCATTCGAAGTCTATCTAGCCGAAGACTCTGAGTAAGGAGGAGTAACATGAACGCCAACGTCTCAACTTTTCGCTTCATGGCTCGCAATTCCCCGGCGGTCTTGCTCGCTCTCTTTTGCGCCGGCTGCCAGCTCTTCAGCGGCAATACGGCGCAACAAGACCTCGATCGCCTGCAAGCGCGTCTCCAAGAATTTTCACAATTACCGCCGAACGAGCAACTCACTGATCAACCTTACATTAAAGGCCGCGTGCTAGTAGTCACAAGAAAGCCAGACATGCCCTCTTTGGAGATGACGCAACAAGATTATTACTATCCGTCAGACAGAGCCAAAGATCTGCTGGCGCAAGCGCCTGAGCAGGTGGGAACGGTCGCGCTGTTGAATTTCTCGAAGGAAGAAGCAGGCTCGTACAAAGTAGTGGAGGGTTCAGGTGGTGTCAGTGCCTTCAGAGAAGTCTGCGAGTTAATTCTCATTGATCGCTCGATCCCTGCCGTCATTCATCGGAAAACTTTTCGCGGGCCAGATCCGCGTTCCGCGACATCCATCAGCCATTATCAAACCGAAGTAGTAACTCCGGTTGATCTAACCGAGCTGCGAAACTACATCATGAAACTCCCCAGCAGGTAGCATCCCCTCGCCGACCGCCGACCCCTGACCGCTGACCGCCGACCGCTCACCGCTGACCGCCGACCGCTGACCGCCGACCGCCGACTGTCGACGGGCGAGCAGTGACTGCGACTAGCACCTTCCAACGGTCGACTGACGCCCGACTGATTGATTCCGCCGATGACAAATGAAAAATGAGAAATGACAAATGGAAAATCAGCCTTCTGCTTTCTACCTTCTGCCCGCCTCCTCCTCCTGCCGTCTGCTCCTGCCGTCTGCCGACTTCCCCTGCCGTCTATCACCAGTGGACTTGTCTACTAACCTCCTCGTAAACTGTCCCTCACTCAGGACGGCGGGGTAGCTCAGATGGTTAGAGCGTGGGATTCATAACCCCAAGGTCGGCGGTTCGATCCCGCCCCCCGCTACCAATCCTATCAACCACTTACGACCGACTGCTACGCAGTCAAGACTAAAGATTTGTTGGGTTTAAGAGAGAGGTTCCCTGAGCGCACGCAGGTTTTGAACGATTTAAACACGCCTAATTTCGCCTTGGTAATGGCGCCAGCTGTCTGTTGGCCGAGTTCTAGTGACAAACGAGGCGGCTACCAA
>DATBRN010000379.1:0-21645 GCA_036560225.1 Pyrinomonadaceae bacterium
GGAAATTGCTTATTGCTATTGGCGCGAAGGTGGCTTTGATGAAGCTCGGATTATGCTCAATGAAGCGCTCCAAAAACTTACCTTTGGAGGTAATACAAGAGCCAGAGCACTTTTGAAGCTCGCAACTGTGGAGTGGTCAGCTTCGCGTTATTACGTAGCGCTAGAGATTCTTACAGATAACTCTTCCGTTTTTGAGAAGGTTACTAATCATACTACACGGGGAAACTACCATAATGAACTCGCAATTGTGCTAAGAAATCTTGGTACGGCCGAAAAGAGAGAAGACTACTTTCGACGAGCAATTACCGAATACGCATCAGCTGACCACCATTTCAAGTTAGCTCACAACACAGTCTTTAGGGCTGATGTCAAGAATAACCTAGCATTTTTGTTGTCTAAGCTTTCTCACTTTAGGGAGGCGCACCAACATCTTGATCAGGCGCGCCGTCTCACATCAAGCGTCAGGGATCGAGTCGGAATCGCACAAATAGATGACACCAGGGCACAAGTTTTCATTGCCGAGAAGAAGTTCAAAGAAGCTGAAGCGGTTGCGCGGAACGCCGTTCGTATCTTGGAAAGGAGTGGGCAGCAATCTCTTCTTGCGGACGCCCTTATCAACCAAGCGATCGCTCTAGCTCGCCTTGAGCGCATTGAGCACGCGCAATACACGTTTCAAAAGGCTATCGAAGTTGCTCATCAGGGCGGCGCTCTAAACAAAGCTGGCCTAGCTGCGCTTACCCTAATCGAGGAGTTGGATGGGCTGCCTGCTGACACCTTGTATGCTGCTTATGATAAAGCCAGTGAATGGCTCGTGACGTCGCAAAGCGACGATCTGATGACGAGAGTGAATGCAGCTGCAAGAAAAATATTCTCGCGCATGCGTTATGAGGTGACTATTGAAGATCCTCCAGCCGAACCTACTGTTGAAACGCTTCTCAACAAACCGTGCGACTTGCCCACCGAGGTAGCCAAGTTTGAGGGATCTCTCATTCGGCAGGCCCTGGTCAAAGCCAACGGAAGCTTGACGCGTGCGGCATCGCAATTGTCAATGAGTTATCAAGCGCTGGCTTACATTCTCGAGTCCAGGCATAAGGATTTATTGAAAGAGCGCTCCCCAATTCGTCGTCGCGCGCGCAAAGTAGCAGCGCAGAGGAGTGCTTAACATCTCGATGGCCGAAGGTGCACGAAAAAGCGGCGTGCTCCTCGGTCCGCGATCACTTTTGTTTCGACGGGAACGGAAGTGACGCGTTGCGCCACGGCATAGGGTGACCGTGGCGCGCGAGACCGGCACAGGCGCCCACGGTGCCGGTCTTGACTTCTTGTTGACTCGCTTTCTTCTCGCTTTTGTGAGTGGGGTTTTTAGCTCTTCTCATCCAACCGCTTTACATCAACAATCTCGCCGCGGAAGGTTCGGAGCATCTGCTGGACCGTTGGGTCTTGTTCGGCCAGTTCGCGCAGATTCTGGTGCTCGCGTCGTTCAACCTCTTCCTTCGAGACGGGAGCGTCTGTTCCTTCACCGTCTGCAATTACAAACCGGACGCCCAGGTCGCGCCCGGTGATCTCTTTGCAGACCTCGCATAGAATCTTGACGTTATCACTTTTGGAGAGCGGGTCTCGCAGGTGCCTGGTTTCGGGCGTAAACTCGACGTATAACTCGTTGCCTTCCAAAGTCACCTGGCGCGCGCCATCGAGCGCTGTTACCAGCCACTTCTTTCGTCTTTTTTCCAGTGCCGCTTTGATCCGACCAATCTCCGAGTCGTCTGTCACCAGGTTCACTTCGTCTACCGGTTCTGAATAGGACTCAGCTTGAGCGGGCGGATAGGCTGCTCCAGGAACAAGCGCACTTTCGTAGACGATTTCAGTAGCGACGCGAGACTCGATGTCGAAAGCAGTCTTCGTGGCAGCGCCTGTAATTTGGCCCCGTTCAGAACCAGTACTTGAACTCGTCGCTGCCTTGCTCATGCCAGCCGGCGTTCCGGAAACTGGTGGCAAACTTCCGGAGCGCGGTAAGTCAGAAGAAAGAGATGATGTCGAAAGACCGGTTGTGGAGCGCGTCTTTCCGGGAGCCGCTGCGGGCGGTTTGCCGGTGCGCACGGCTTCTTCGAACGCGGAGAGCCGCTCCAGGAGTTGGCTCAGAGATTTCAGCCGGCGCATCTCCATCAACTTCACTAAACCCACTTCCAACTGGTAACGCGGGTGTGCGGCCGTTTTCAACAAAGTTTCTGTTTCCGCGAGCGAATGAAAGAAACGCACCAAATCGCTTTCGGAAAACATCGCTGACTGTCTCTTCAACTCCTGCGCGTCGCAGATAGCTGACTCCAGCAACTCGTCGCTGCCCGAAACCTTCGCGACCAGGAGATCGCGGAAGTGAGCCAGCAGGTCTCGGCAGAAGTTGCGCAGGTCGTGACCGCGCATTACGACGTCGTCTACTACGGCGAGCGCTTCGGCCGGTTGCGTGTTCGCAATGCCATTTACGACCCGAATCAGAGTGTCGGCGCCGGCGACGCCCAGCGCCATCTCGACGTCTTCTTTCTTGATCTGGTCGCCGGCAAAACTGATCACCTGATCGAAGGCGGACTGCGCGTCGCGCATCGAGCCTTCGCCCGAGCGGGCAATCTCGCGCAATGCATCGTCAGGGACGGAAATCTTTTCGGCTTCCGCAATCAGATGAAGTCGCTCAAAGATCTTCGCAGTGGCGATGGTGCGAAATTCAAATTGCTGACAGCGCGATACGATTGTTTCCGGCACCTTGTGCTGTTCGGTGGTAGCCATGATGAAAACAACGCGTGCCGGCGGCTCTTCAATTGTTTTCAGTAGAGCGTTGAACGAGCTCGTGGACAGCATGTGCACTTCGTCAATGATGAAGATCTTGTAGCGGTCTCGGGCGGGGGCGAAGCCAATCGATCCGATTATCGTCTCACGCACGTTGTCAATCCCGGTGTGCGAAGCGGCGTCAATTTCCTGCACGTCAATTGAGCGGCTCTCCGATATTTCGCTGCACGAGGCGCAAGCGCTCGGGTCGTCAGTGCGACAGGGAGTCGGCGTCGGAGCGTCAGACTTATGGCAGTTCAATGCCTTGGCCAACAGACGGGCGGTGGTCGTTTTGCCAACGCCACGCGCGCCTGAGAAGAGATAGGCGTGATGCAGCCTTTGATGCTCGATGGCATTGCGCAAGGTGCGCGTGATCGGTTCCTGTCCGGTTACTTCAGCGAATGTCTGCGGGCGCCATTTGCGTGCGATTACCTGATAGGTCATAAGCAGAAGTGAATGGTAAATGGTAATGGTGCATAGTAGAGAACGAAACCAGCTAGCCTCTATTCACCATTTACTATTCACCATTTACTATTCACCATTTACTAGAATTGGCCAGACTCCGGACTTACCCGCAACACACGCGCGCCTGGCTACCGTTGCTCCGTTCCCGGCCTGGCGGGGTTCACCGGCACTACGTTGTGCGGAGCCCGAAGTCTGATAACTTGTCAAAAACTGCCGATTTCCAATTGCCCGATTGTGGAACAGTTCGCAACGTTTTCCGCAAACCAGTCGCTATAAAAAACCCTACGCGATTGTCATCTAATCAATCGCCATTAGCAACTCGGCAATCGGCATTTGGCAATCGCAACGCGTTAAATCGCCGTTTTCCGATGCGCCACCATGCGCAGGATTCCATTAATCGCCAGATGCAGCAGGAGATAGGCGATTATCGCGATGATAATCGGCATCATCAAGGTGTGACCCTGATCCGTACTTGGACTGGCAACGATTCCTCTAAAGGGAAGATAGAAAGGATTGGTCACGGCGACAATAAACTGGACAAAACCAGTGTTGCTCCGCGCCGCCAACAACGCCAGCAGAAACCGCATTCCCAACAAGGCATAGATCACATAGAAGATGTAATCGACAACCTGTGAAACCCTGGCGGCACCTCGCCCGCGATGAACCTCCCGCTCAGTATCAACTACTTCATTGACTGCCTTCGAGCGAAACTCTCCGGCAACTTCTTTGATCTTTTGCGACTCACCCGCCGCCGGAGCCTGCGCATGATCAGCAATCTCAGCTTGCACTTCCCCTTCGACCTGCGACTTTACTGACTCATGCTGCACCGACCTCCGGGCTTCGTCAGCCGCTAGTTTGTCGTCCATTTCAAAACTCCAGTCCGGCAGCAGTGCTGCCCATCTTGAATCGTGGTTTAGAACAAGTATTCCCGCTTGTCTCAGGTGGGGGCTTTAGGGGTGTCAGTCAAACCGATTAGGTGCCGTTAAAGCCTGTGCGCATGCGCCGCAAGTTCGCGCCGGGGAATTTTGCTATGGCTTGCACCTTCTCGAGCACACGCTTCGCTTCCGCGAGGGTAGTGCCGCCATAGACGGCCATAATTCTAGACTTCGGATTCACGTTTGTGTAGAAGAGATTTTCAACGTCGGCACAGCGGGACGTGAAAACTTTATGCCCGGGAAACAGCGCCTGCGTTTGCAGTCGCTCAGTCTCCGGAACAAAGACATTGCAATCGTCTTCCTTCGCAGGAACGCTCTTCAGGACGACCGCATAGAACAGCTCGGTATCAAAGATGACTGAGTTTTGCGGAACACGAAACGGCAAATCATTTGGTTGGAAAGTCGCGGAAGTCTTACAGGCGACTGTGGGGTTACCGCAAATAGACGCTCTCCTGGCGCGTTGTCGCGGCACGTGTGATTGACCTGCGACGATACTCGTAAGCGCCAGCGAGCCAAGCGCGCCTACCAAGATTACCGCTTTGTAGAATCCCACTTTCATACCTGCGTTCAAGTCGTCTTCCAGTAAGACCAACTATCCGCGCCTTCTAAATCCGCAATCCGAAATCCGCAATTCGAAATTCACTGGCGGAGAGGGTGGGATTCGAACCCACGGAACGGTTTCCCGCTCACAGCATTTCCAGTGCTGCCAATTCAACCACTCTTGCACCTCTCCAGGCGGAATTCGGATTGCGGAATGCGGATCTCGAAATTTTTGAAAATCGCTCCGCGATGTCTTCTAAATCCGCAATCCGAAACCCGCAATCCGAAATTGATTGGCGGAGAGGGTGGGATTTGAACCCACGGTGGAGTTTCCCCCACTCCGGTTTTCGAGACCGGTGCACTAAGCCACTATGCGACCTCTCCAAAAGCAAGGATGAAGGATGAACTAAGAGTCGTTATCGGGGGAGCCCTTCATCCTTCTGCTTCCGCCTTGATCCTTCATCCTTTCACTGCGCCGCGTGCGAAAAAACTTCTGCATGATCTCTCTGCAGTCTTCCTCGAGCACGCCGGCTGTAAGATCGATCCGGTGATTTAGAAAATCCGAATCACAAACTCGAAACCGCGATTCGACCGCTCCGGCCCGCTCATCGCGCGCGCCATAGACCAGCCTTCTCACCCTCGCTTGTATCAACGCTCCCGCACACATCACGCAAGGCTCAATTGTCGAATAAACCACCGCCTCAGTTAAGCGATAGTTGCTAACCTTGCGCGCCGCTTCTCGCAGCGCCACGATTTCCGCGTGTGCGGTGGGATCCTGATCGGTGCGAGTTCTGTTTCCCGCAACAGCGAGTATCGCTCCAGCAGCAACGATACATGTTCCGACGGGAACCTCACCCCGTTCTCGAGCCTCATGCGCTGCGGCGAGAGCCTCGCGCATCCAGTACGCGTCTGATTCTCTTTCCGGAGCAGCAGTCATGACAGAAACATTCACGTCAAACAACGGAAAATTCAACTATAGGTGTCGGCCTCAAACGCTGTCAAGCGAGTCGCTATCTCGTTACTTTTTTCATCACAGGAAGGTCTTCTGTCGTGCAATTCAGCAGTTTGCCTAACAAAACTGCAGATGTGAATGCACTTAATTACGAGCGAATGTTAACCGCGTGCTATATTAACTTTGGTGTCGGAACACGCCGCGCGATAAGTTCGGCAAACCCCCCGTCGAGCCTGCTTAATGACCAGTGAAGCACAGCAAAAAGGATCTGGACTACCACCGGCTGAACGAATAAGCGGTCGGTTGCGGGCCGCCCCTCCGCCTGAGCCAGCTGCCACCGAAAGAACGACCCACACCGTCGTCGCTCAAATGCGTCGCATGTCGCCTGCGGAATTCAACACCGCGATGATCCATTTCTATCGTGGCGAGGTGCAACGCTCCAACACCTGGCGCAACCGCCTCGACACAACGACTAACTGGGCCGTGCTCACGGCCGGCGCGACCCTGTCATTCGTTTTCAGCTCGCAAAGCAATCCGCATTTCGTTATTCCAATCAACTCGATTCTGGTGGCGATCTTCCTGCTGATGGAAGCACGCCGATATCGCTACTATGAAATCTGGTCGAGTCGCGTGCGCGTGATCGAAACAGGATACTTTGCGCGGATGCTCGCGCCAGACAGCGTTCCAACAGACGAATCGTGGGTCGAACATCTGGCGGCTGACTTGCTCACACCACATTTCACTATCACTGAATGGGAGGCAATCGGACGACGATTGCGGCGAAATTATCTTTGGATTTTTGCGCTGCTGGCGATCAGCTGGAATCTCAAAGTCTATCTGCATCCGCTGCCGGCGCGCGACTTCAATGCTTTTATCGAGCGGGCCACGGTTGGCGTCGTGCCAGGATGGCTGGTATTCGTAATCGGCGTAATCTTTAACGCAGCCATCGCAATCTTCGCCATCGGTACAGTGCGTTTGCGCGAAGCTACGGGCGAGGTCTTGCCGCAGCACCAGTTTTCATTGAGACCTTTGGAGAGAATGACTAATTGGGGCCGGGTGGCCACCGGCACAGGTCGGACCACAGTTCGCGCAAAGCGCGCTAGGCAACGGGTTCGCAGTGGTGCGACTACAGGTGAATTCAGAAAAATAGACATTAGCGAAACTCCGGACAGAGCAGAGGCCAGAGATCAGACGTCAGAGGTCAGCGACCAGACCGAAGAGAGCTCCGAATTCACCAGCGTAACCTGAGGCCAGAGAGCAGAGGTCAGAGACTAGACGTTGGAATATTTCTTCGTCTGACTCTGCCTCTTCACTGGGACCGCGGGCGTCCCGCCCGCACCGAGCACGGTCAGGTGCGAGTTGTCTCGCAAAACGCTCGATCTCACCGGTTGTTCGTGCTGTGCGCTCAGTGGGGGCGAGAAGGCCGCGGTCCCAGTGAAGAGTTGAGCGGTCAGACGAACGAATATTCCAACGTCTAATCTCTGACCTCCGACTTCTGACCTCTGATCTCTGACCTCTGACCTCTACGTTCTATGATTCAACTCCGCGGACAACGACTCACGCTCGAGCAAATTGTAGATGTTGCAAACAGTCGGGAGCAGGTAATGCTTCACGATGAGGCACTGACGCGCATTGCGGCTGCGCGAGCTGTGGTTGAAAAAATTGTCCAGCAGAATCAGGTTGTCTATGGCGTCAACACGGGCTTTGGCAAGCTGTCTGACGTTCGGATCGATCCCGGTCAGTTCCGCGAGTTGCAATTGAACCTGGTGCGCAGCCACTCGTGTGGTTTAGGAAACCCGCTGTCTGAGGCCGAGGCTCGGGCCATGCTGCTATTGCGGGCGAACGTGCTCGCTTGCGGTCTCAGTGGCGCGCGTTCCGTTGTTGCTGAGACGCTAGTGGCGATGCTCGAGCGTGGCGTTACGCCCGTTATTCCGGAGAAGGGTTCGGTAGGAGCGAGCGGAGATCTGGCGCCGCTCGCCCATCTCGCACTCGCGGCTATCGGCGAAGGCGAAGTGTTCTACAAAGGGAACCGTTTATCCAGCGCTGAAGCACTTAAGAGAGTTGGCATAGAACCCCTGCAACTGGAAGTCAAGGAAGGACTGGCGCTACTGAACGGAACGCAGGCGATGGGTGCGGTTGGCGCGCTCGCCTTACATCGCGCGGAATGTGTAACCCGTTTGGCCGACGTGTCGGGCGCAATGTCGCTCGAGGCATTAAAAGGAACGCCCGTGGCCTTTGATGAGCGTCTTCACGCAGCCCGGCCTCATGCGGGCCAGGTAGAGGTTGCAACTCATTTGCGCGCGCTACTTGCCGGCAGCGAAATTCGCGCGTCGCATTTGGAAAATGACCCGCGCGTTCAGGACGCTTATAGTTTGCGTTGCATGCCGCAGGTTCACGGAGCAGTGCGCGACGCGTTGCGACACGCGCGCGGGATTGTCGAGGTTGAAACTGGCAGCGCTACCGACAACCCTCTGGTTTTTTCCGAGAGCGGCGACGTTCTTTCTGGCGGAAATTTTCACGGCGCGCCACTCGCACTGGCTTTCGATTACGCTGCCATCGCTTTAACAGACCTCGTTAGCATCACTGAACGGCGCATCGACCGGCTTGTGAATCCAGACGCGAACGAAGACCTACCGCCATTTTTGACGCCGCATGCGGGAACATCATCAGGATTCATGATGCTGCAGGTCACTGCGGTCGCGCTGCTGAGCGAGGCGAAGATATTGGCGCATCCAGCGAGCATCGACAACGTTCCAACGGACGGTGGCAAAGAAGATCATGTTTCGATGGGTATGACGTCAGCAACCAAACTGCGATCGATTGTCGACATTGCTGAAGCGGCCACGGCGATTGAGTTAATTACCGCTGCTGAAGCACTGGAATATCGCAAGCCGCTGGCGCCGGGCCGGGGGGTGAAGCACGCTTACGAACTCGTGCGCAAACACGTCGGCAATCTTACGAGCGATCGCGCAATGTCTGGCGACATTCAGAGCATGGTGGCAGCAATTTGCAACGGCGAATTTGAAGCGGTCAATTAGATCACTCTCTTTCAATCGATCTCCTGTTTGCGTTCGCGAGCGATCGTTAGCGAGTACTCAGGCAGATGGATCTTACCGTTCCGGTTTCCAATGACAACATGCGCGGGTGGTTCGGATCTGATCGGATAAGGATTATTCGGATCGGAATTGAGTTGGTATTGCGCCCCTGAAAACTGAAACAAATCTATTGCGCTGCGGAAACCGCGAACTGACTTGTCGCCCGAATTGCGAACTCGCACCGCAACGTCGTAAGAATGATTCGGATCTTTGTTGATCAGTAGCAACGACCACAAGCCATCCGGCCTCATCAAGGCATAAGCGGTAACGATAGACTCGCCACTCTTGTTCTTCACTGTCGAGATGGCTGAATAGACTTCGTGCCACTTCCTGGCGTCGCCAGTCCACTCCTGCGTCATTAGGAGCGCTGCCCAGTAGGTCGGGGTTGGCTCCTTAATGTGGTGGTCTTGATCACTAAAGAAGAGCATGTTGTTTCCGGATGAACATTCCTGTTCCTTGATTACTTCGCTTGGTTCATAACCATAGAGGTAGGCGGCATTTCCTCCGAGCGTAAGGAACCGGGCGACCGAGTCGGCGTTTAGCAGCGACCCGTCGATGTCGACTTCCGCGCGCGCGCCAAAAGCGGAATAACCATACTCGGAAATTATCCAGGGAATCTTGTGGTTGAGCCCACTGAGTTCCAACTCATGCAGCGCGGCTGTGAGCATTTCTGACGCACCGATGAGTTGGCATCGGTCACAGTCATCTCCAAATGGATACCACTCAAACGAAAAGAATGAAAACTGATCGAGCTTCTTATGAACTTTTAAATATCTAAGAAACGCGCCTAGCCAACCGCCCTTTCCAAATTCCAGTCTTCCGGGCACTTCCGTCTGTTCAATGTCCTGCATGCTGGGCCCACCAAACTCTAAATCCGGATTGGTCTCGTGCAGCTCTTTGTAAAAAAGCAGATACAGCGCCGCATAATGCTCAGGCTTCACAAATTGTCCATCAGGTTCTTCGCCCATTTCTACTCGCTTGATCGGATAACCGCGAGCAGTTAGGTACTTAAGCTCTGCAGCTGCGTTCTCCGGGGTGTCGTAGAGGAGGGGAACGGGAACCAACACCGGTAGGTCGTTTGTTAATCCGCTTCGGAAGATGAAATCAAATCCCGGCTGTTCCGTCTGATCGTCGCGGTCAACCGCGCGGTGCCAGGGATCTGTAGAAGAAACATAGACGACAGTCTGGTCATCTTTCGTGGTGCCGTGGCGAATCACATCGGTGAAATGATCGCGTCGATCGATTAAGCCCACGTAGATCTCTCGGATTGCATACCCCAAGCGATCCCGAATGTCGGTTGTTTCCGTGGGAATTGTTTCCGCGCTTTCGTCCAGCCGGAGGCGCAAATACCTTGCGGTCAGGACCCGGCGCGACAACCTAAGCAGCACTTCGCCACCCACGCCACCCCTGATTTTGCCTTGAGGAAACACGTGCCAGTCGGTCGGCAATCTCTGACTGAGATCCTCTTCGCCCACAAACTTGCCATACTCGATCTGATAGTTTGTGGCAAAAGGAGCGCCCCAGAGTATTCTGATGCTGTTGATCTTGCGGTAGCCGCCGAGATCAATCATTACCCACTGCGGATTGCTGATGCCCTTTTCCTTCGTATAGTGGTAATCCAGGTAGGGGTTACTTTTCCAGAAACTCTCGCGGTCGCCATCATCGATGCGCGAGTAACCGTCGTCGTTAGCCTGGTCGATGGTGTTGCCTCGCCGCGGCAGACGATAGCCATAGCAGACGTCGATTGGTGGACCGAGGCTGCTATCAGAAGTCCAGTAACCCTGTGATTTTTCAGGATCACTCCAACTGCCATTGGGATTCCAATGCCACGCTTCGCCCGCGAGTTCAGTTCTCAAGCGATAGGTCAATGGCTTAAGACCCGCGGACAGCATCGACGTGATATTGGCTGGCGACAGTTGGAGCTGAGTTTCTCCTTCGGCATGACCATCGACTCCCGCACCGAGCGTGAGGGCTGGAATGAAACGATTGACAGGATGACCCGGGTTGAAATTTACGATAACGCTGGCTGGTCGCGGGCGGATCTTGGCCAAAACAGCTATCGGTTGCAGCAGGAGAATCGCGCTGACCACGAAGCAAATTGCAGCGACTCCTCGCGGCAAGAATCCGGCCGCCAAAAGCAGGCCGCGATACTTCCCTGGTTCACGACGAGTTGCTCTGCGCACAGGTTGGAGATATTTTAGGATTCCTTACGAGCGACGTGCAAAGTGGTGATAACTGGAAAGCGCGCATCCTATTTCAGCTACTCAATCAATCTCGTCTAGTTTATGACTTCATCCCGATTAGTTCGCGCGCCGCGAGGCGATACGCTAAGCTGCAAAAGCTGGCACCAGGAAGCGGCGCTACGCTGCCTGATGAATAATCTCGATCCGGACGTCGCCGAGAAGCCCGATGAGCTAATAGTTTACGGAGGCGCCGGCAAGGCAGCGCGCAACTGGGCATCGTTTGAGGCCATCGTACGAGAGCTACAAGCGCTGGAGAACGATGAGACCCTCCTGGTCCAGTCAGGCAAACCTGTCGGTGTGTTTCGCACTCACGAATACGCCCCTCGAGTTTTGATCGCCAATTCGAATCTCGTCGGCGCCTGGGCCAATTGGGAGCATTTCCACGAACTCGAACGCAAAGGGTTGATGATGTATGGCCAGATGACGGCTGGTAGCTGGATCTACATCGGCACTCAGGGAATTGTTCAGGGCACGTTTGAAACTTTTGCGGCGATGGCCGACAAGAACTTCGGTGGAGATCTCGCCGGTAAGTTAGTTGTCTCTGGAGGCATGGGCGGCATGGGAGGCGCCCAACCGTTAGCTGCCACTCTGAACGGCGCCCGGTTTCTCGGTATCGACGTTGACCCGGCGCGCATCGAGCGACGAGTTCTAACTGGTTACTGCGATCGCCTGGCGCTCACGCTGGACGAAGCGATCGACATCCTTGATGACGCGCTCGAAAACCAGCGTGCCGTCTCGGTGGGTCTGGTTGGAAATTGTGCGGAGGTGCTTCCGGAGATTGTGCGTCGTGGACTCAAGGTCGACGCCGTAACTGACCAGACGAGCGCGCACGATCCTCTCAATGGTTACGTGCCGGAGAGTCTAACGCTTGAAGAAGCGGCCGAATTGCGACGCAGCGATCCACGGTCGTACATCAACCGTTCACTCCTGTCCATGGCCAAACACGTTGAAGCGATGCTCGCCCTGAAACGTGCGGGCGCTGTGGCCTTTGACTACGGAAACAACATTCGCAAAATGGCGTTTGATGCAGGCTGTGAAGACGCGTTTGAGATTCCCGGGTTTGTGCCCGAATACATTCGCCCGCTGTTCTGCGAAGGAAAAGGCCCGTTTCGCTGGGTGGCTCTATCAGGCGACGCGGGCGACATCCGGACGACCGATGACCTTGCACTCGAGTTGTTCCCCGACGATAAGACTTTGAATCGCTGGCTCCGACTGGCGCGTGAGCGAGTGCATTTTCAGGGCCTACCGGCGCGCATTTGCTGGCTTGGTTACGGTGAACGGGCGGAGATGGGAACAGCGATTAATGAACTCGTAAAGCTGGGGCGTCTCAAGGCGCCTATCGCCATCGGTCGTGATCACCTCGACACCGGTTCCGTAGCATCGCCCTTCCGGGAAACCGAAGGAATGAAAGACGGTTCGGACGCAGTCGCCGATTGGCCGATTCTCAACGCATTACTAAACACGGCCAGCGGTGCAAGCTGGGTCTCGTTTCACCATGGCGGCGGGGTAGGTATTGGTTATTCGTTACACGCGGGTCAGGTCTCAGTCGCCGATGGAAGCACGGAAGCTGCTAAACGACTTCATTGCGTGCTCACCAACGATCCCGGCCTCGGCGTCGCGCGCCACGTCGATGCAGGATATGAAGAAGCTGAGAAGACGGCATTAAGCAAAGGCGTTAACGTTCCGATGCTTACTCGAGAGGAAACTAAATGAGCAGACACTCGCGAATTTTCCTGATCGCAGCGCTCGTTCTTTCGTCAAACGCTTTTATAAGAACCGCCACGACTGCAGCTCGCCTCGGTCCATCAAATGCCTCACAGTCGAGTGCGGCGCCGCAGATCAGTCATGTCCAGACGATTCCTTTCGTCAGTAAGCTCGTCAGCCAGACGCTACCCTATAACGTACTGCTTCCGGTTGACTACGATCAGCCTGCCGCGAAGGAGAAACGTTATCCTGTCCTGTATCTTCTGCACGGGCTGACCGGCCATTACAACAACTGGGTCGAAAAAACTCGACTCGCCGATTACATCAGGAGCTATGAATTAATCATCGTTACGCCGGAAGGCAACGATGGCTGGTACACTGACAGCGCCACCGTGCCAACAGATAAGTATGAGTCCTACATCCTGCAGGAGTTGATTCCGGATGTGCAGCGCCGCTATCGAACTATTGAGACGCGCGACGGGCGAGCGATCGCTGGCCTTTCAATGGGAGGTTATGGCTCACTCAAGTTTGGCATTAAGAACCCGGAGATGTTTGGGTTCGCGGGTTCAATGAGTGGCGCGTTAGGCGCGGCGTCATGGACCCAGGCGGATCTGAAGGGATTCGAGTTCATTTGGCGGACCCTGGCAGCGGTTTTCGGACCGGAAAACAGTCCCACGCGCGCCGCTAACGATTTAAATAAACTCCTTCGCGAGATAAAAGCAGAACGTATTTCTGCTCTGCCTTATCTGTATATCGACTGCGGCACTGAGGATCCACTGCTGCAATCCAACCGTGAGCTGGCAGACATTTTGGTGGCGCGCAAGATTCCGCACGAGTATCGGCAACTACCAGGCATTCATGCCTGGCCCTACTGGGATGCGCAAGTACAGGAGGTTTTGCGGATTACTGCGAAAAAGTTGCGCGCTCCCTGTAACGCAAACTGTTAGTGTGAAGGATTTAGAGAACGCCCGCGCAAAAAACAGTTTGCGTTTACATCGCAAATAAATTGGCCCACAAGAGGTTTTGTTATGACTCGACCTGCGCTTACAAAGAATCGTCACGTATCCAAAAAAGCGAGTCTCTTCACTGAGTCTGTTATTCGCGAGATGACTCGCGAGGCGCTCAAACATGGTGCGGTGAATCTGTCACAGGGCTTTCCCGATTTCGCAGCGCCGGAAGACATTAAGCGCGTCGCGATGAAGGCTATTGAAGACAACATCAATCAATACGCAATCACGTGGGGCGCGCGCGACTTTCGCGAGGCGATCGCACGCAAAACAAATTGGTACCTCGGGCTCGACATTGATCCGGAAACAGAACTGACCGTTACGTGCGGCTCGACCGAAGGAATGATTGCCGCGATGATGGCTACCGTCGATCCCGGAGAAGAGGTTGTAGTCTTCGAGCCGTTTTACGAAAACTACGCGCCCGATGCGATTCTTTCGGATGCTAAACCTCGCTACGTACCGCTACGACCGCCTGACTGGAGTTTTGACGAGCAAGAGTTGAGATCGGCTTTCAACGAAAATACCAAGGCAATCATTGTCTGTAATCCAAACAATCCCACGGGCAAAGTTTTCACACATGATGAGATGGAGTTCATCGCCGGACTCTGCCAGGAGTTTGACGCTCTTTGCTTCACCGATGAGATCTACGAACACATTCTGTATCCGCGCGATGGCGCTGAGATCCGGCACATCTCGATGGCCCAGGTTGAAGGTATGCGCGAGCGCACCGTCATCGTCAACTCGATGTCGAAGACCTATTCGGTTACCGGCTGGCGCGTGGGTTACTGCATAGCAGCGCCCGAAATTACCGGCGCGATCCGCAAGGTTCATGACTTTCTAACCGTCGGCGCCGCCGCCCCTCTGCAGACGGCTGGAGCATATGCGCTGGCACTGCCGCCGGAATACTACGACCGTTTACAAAACGAATATCGCGCGCGTCGCGATCTGCTTTTGCCGGTGCTGCAAAACACGGGCTTTGAAACATTTCTCCCTGATGGCGCTTACTACATCATGACCGATATCTCCCGCTTTGGTTTCCCTGATGATGTGGAGTTCACGCGACATCTGATTCGCGACATTGGTGTTGCCTGCGTACCGGGCTCTAGTTTCTACAGCGTCCCGGAGCGCGGGCGGCAGCAGGTTAGGTTTTGTTTCTGCAAGAAGGACGAGACACTTGAGCTTGCTGCTGAAAGGCTGGAAAAACTTCGTATTCGAAAATAGCTTTCTTCAGTCTTTGCTCATACAAGAACCAAATCAAAAGAATGACGGTTATTAAAATCAATACCCTATCAGTTTGCTGTCTACTGCTGATCGGGGCAGTAACGACCATATATTCCCAGCAGATCGCCGATCCTCATTTCAACCCAAAAGTCGATAATCCAGCTTACACGAAGAATTTCCCTCGCGTTCTGTTCGACGAGGCTCATAACAATTCTGAGACCACGAACGGGCGCTACAAGCCTTTCGCCGATCTGATCTTCAATGACGGTTATCACGTCGCCGTCAACCGCCAGCCATTCACAAAAGAATCACTCAAGACCTCCAAGATTCTGATAATTGTGAATCCGCTCGGAAGCGAAGACATCGATGATGATGGCGCCGCAAACCCGGCCTTTACGAAAGAAGAGTGTGACGCGGTAAGTGATTGGATACGCGACGGAGGAGCGCTCCTTCTGGTTGCCGATCAATCGCCCTTCAGCTCGGCCGCGGAGATTCTCGCGCAACGCCTGGAAGCCGAGATGAGCAAAGGCTACATAACGGATCCCGCAAACGCGGATAAAGAATTAAACATTCCGAGTGTAATAGTCTACTCGCGCGAGAATCATTTGCTTGTAGAACACGCGATCACAAACGGACGCAACGACAAGGAACGGGTAAATCGCGTGTTCGTCTTTACGGGACAATCGTTGAAGGGTCCGAAGGGAAGTGACGCCTTCTTAAAACTTGCAGACACCGCCGTCGATAACGTGGAGTTTTCGGGAAAGAGCAGTTCCGCCGCGGGCCGTGCCCAGGGCATCGCCTATCGGCTGGGAAAAGGTCGAGTGGTGATGCTCGGCGATGCGGCAATGCTCTCCGCGCTGCTAACCGGCAGCGACAACCGACCCTTCGGCATCAATATGCCCGACATCGACAACCGTCAACTGGCGCTCAACGTGATGCACTGGCTTTCGGGATTGTTGAAATAGCACTAGTAGCGGAGACTTAATATCCCGACTCCGTTTAGAAAGGGCACTTGTGCCCCCGTCTTGTGGAGTCGAGAACCGTTAGGGCATGAGCGAGTTGAGCTATCTCCGCCGAGGGTGCACAAGTGCGCTCGCTAAACGGAGCGGTTTTTGAGTTTAGACAAGGAGTAACTAATAACATGAGCAAGTTGCGAGTTTATGTTGCTTCTCTGGTTTTGATCCTCTGCGCGACACACTTTGGCTTCACTCAAATTAGATCCGATCCGACCGGCACCTGGGCCGGACCGATCACAACCGATGAAGGTCCTGGTGGATTGGAAATCACTCTCTGGCACGACGCCTCCAAATGGAAGGTGAGCATGAAGATTCGCCTGGGAGGCCAGGAAATCACTCCAACAGTGCATGATGATCTAAAGATCGAAAGTCCGGCCATTTCTTACACTGCAGACATGGGCCGAAGCCTGTTGCAGGTTACAGGCAGGTTTGCCGGAGACACTCTCAACGGCACCATTGGAGTTTTTCAGGGTGAGCGAAAAGTTGGCAACGCCACTTTTGCGCTGACCTTCGGCGGACAGATGCCGGCCCTGAAGCAACAGCAGGGCGATAGTCAAATGGCTGATCCAAACTTTGACGCAAAGGTCGAGAAGCCTGCCTACAAAAACAATCGGGGTCCTGGAGTCTTGTTCGACGAAGCACACAATAACTTTCACACCGCCTCGGGTCGTTACAAGCCTTTCGCCGATCTGGTTAGGAACGACGGCTACCAGATCGTCCCAAATAAGCAGCAGTTCTCAGCCAACGCGTTGCGGGGCTACCGCATTCTTGTGATCTCGAACGCCCTGGGCGCACCGCTAATGAATGATGCAAACGCGAGCAGTTCAGCATTTACCGAAGAAGAGTGCGACGCTGTGCGGGATTGGGTTCGCCGCGGTGGCTCGCTATTGCTGATCGCCGACCACGCGCCGATGGGTTCAGCCAATCAGGCTCTCGCAAAGCGCTTCGACGTCGACATGAGCAAGAAGTTTACTGTGGACGAGAAAAACTACGATACAGAATCAGGGAACCCAGGCTTAATTGTTTACACGCGCGAGAGCGGGCGACTGGCGGACCATCCGGTAACACGCGGACGGAATAATAGCGAACGAATCAACAAGATCATTGCCTTCACCGGTCAATCGTTAAAAGGACCAGCCAACAGCGTCGCATTCATGAAACTAGCCGATACGGCGATGGATGTGATGCCCGGGGACACCACGAAGCCCGTTTCGGCCGCGGGTCGGGCGCAAGGCATCGCGATGAAGTTTGGTAAAGGCAGGGTGATCATACTCGGCGAGGCGGGTATGCTCTCTGCCCAAATAATCGCTTCAAAAGGGATACGGTTTGGCATGAACCGGCCCGGGATCGATAACCGGCAACTGGCGCTCAACATCATGCACTGGCTTTCGGGATTGCTTCGCTGACGGGTGACCGCAGACCGCCGACTGACGACTGACGACTGACCACTGGTGGTGAGTGGTGTCTGCTGACTCGTGATGCTGACTGGCGACTGGCGACTGGTGACTGGTGACTGCCAACTGATGTGGGATGCAAAACGACAATTAATCTGGCTGGCAGCGGGACTGGCGCTCGGGACATTTGTGGCTTACCAGGACGCCCACACGGACGACGGAATATTCGTACCTCGTTTCTTCATCTTCATGGAAAGCCTGGTACTGGGAATCATAGCGCTGCTGTTTTATCTCTATTCGAGGAAAAAGCAATGAAGTTCAGAGTACAAGCTTTAGCTTGCGGTCAATATTCGCTGGACGGCCCTTTCGTGGAAACTTAGCAGGCTGAAGCCTGTACTCTGAACTTAGTTCGGCTGCTGTGCTGTCTTCGCACGAACCATGATTCCTTCGTCACCGAGGACCAACAAACTTCGCGCTTCTCCAAATGGCGCGCTGGAAGGCACATAAGAAACTACGTAGCGGTTTTTTCTGAGCTCGTCGCAGATACTCTTTGCCGCCAGAGCCGGTTCGTCGATTGAGAAGATGGCGCCACCCGTTCCTTCCACGACCTTATCAATCACCTGCTTCGGCTTGGGTACATCCCGGCGAATGGCGCCGCGAGTGCGGTCCTGCGCCTGCACTGCATAAACCGTTATGTCCTGTTTTTGCAATTCCGCAAGAATTCCGTCGAACGACGTCTTGCTGCCACGATCGAGGCCGTCACTGATGACGACAATCACTTTCTTCTGTCCGGGCATGGACCGTAACGCCTGCTCGAGCACGGCGCTCGCTGCGTCAAAAAGATGCGGCTGACCCTTTTTCCTGAACAGCTTTAGCGAACTCTCGATCGACTTCGCATCATCGGTCCAGTCTGAGACGATCTCTGCTTCTTCATCGTAGCCGACGATCAGCAGCTTGTCGCCTTCAAAGATCTCGTAGGCAAACTCCCGCGCTGCTTGTTCCAGCTTATCAACATCGGCGCGGATAGTTAAGGAGTTATCAACTAACAGAACAATTCGCGCCGGAGATGGATCGGGGGTGAAGTTTCGAATTGTTTGCTCGACGCCGTTGTCGTAGACCGAAAGTTGTTTGGCAGTTATCTGGGCGGTCGACTTATCGGTGTGCCTGGCAACAATGTTCACCAGTACGCCGCCTTCGGTTGATGCTACCGGTCGCCGACCCGCCTGGGCCATCAGCCCACTGCATATTCCCAGGAGCAAGGCTATGACTCCCGCATAAAGGCAGCGGGTGCGGAAATTCTTTTGGGCGGCTCGGTCCTTTTCCACCTGCTCGAAACGTGATTGATACATCAACTTAGCGCCGCAGGACGCTTGCTTCAATCACCACTGGGGACTTTGGTTGTGGAAGCCTTTTCGGAAGGTTTACTTGCTGGGGAGCTCTCTTTGGCTTTCTTGTCAGACTTCTTATCATCTGATGAGGCAGTCGAGGCGGGACCGTCCTTCTCAGCTTTTTCTGACGCGTTCTTGCCCTTGCCGGCGTAGTCAGTTACGTACCAGCCCGAACCCTTGAATTGAATCGCAGGCGCTGAATGCAGTCTTTCCAAACGTCCGCCACACTTGCGACATTTCACCGGCGGCTTGTCATTCATCTTTTGAAAGACTTCCAGATGTGCCTTGCACTTCCGGCATTCAAATTCATAAATCGGCATAAACTCGCTACTCCGTTCCTGCTGACAAGAACTTGTCAGAAATTATACGGGCCACCCAGCAAGCTTGGCAAAAGAGCATGGTTTCGAGTTTCCGAGTTTCGAGTTCCGAGTTCAGGTTTTGCGGCTCTGCCGCCGCACAGTGCGCCAATTTCCTTTCAGGCTGAGTGTTGCATCAGGTCGCTACCGCTCCCTGTTCAGTACCGTTTAGAAAGCACACTTGTGTGCCCGTGGGCGCCGTGGCTCAACTGAGATATCGGAGTTGAGCAATCCAGACCCCCGGGCACACAAGTGTGCTTTCTAAACGGATCAGTGCCATTTCCTTTCAGGCTGAGTGTTGCATCAGGTCGCTACCGCTCCCTGTTGTGTAGTTGAGTGTTGCATCAGGTCTTTGCAACTTCATCCCCGGTTGGTTATGATCTTCGAACTACATTCCGATGTCAGACACCGCAAAATCTCTTTCTCTCGAACGCAAGATCAAGATGCAGGAGGCACGCGAAGGCATCATCAACCGCCTCGCGTTAACACTCCCTACCACAATCAATCTGGATCGTTTTCTCAATGTTATCGTTTCCGAGCTGGGTCGGATGATGAATGTCGATCGTTGCGATGTCATTCAACTCACGTCCCCAAGCGAGTTGCGAATCAGCCACGAATGGCGCGCCACAGACGATGTTCCGTCAAGTTTGGGAACCGCTATTCCGCTGGATCTGAGACAACTCTCGGAACACGTTGACATAACCAAGCCCATTCGGCTCGATGACACGTCCGCTCCGGGACTCGATCACAAAGTGCGATTTCTGGCGAAGAGTCTCGGCACGCGCTCGTTGTTAGTAGTTCCAGTTATTCTCGCCGCCGATGTGCTGGGTTTGGTCGGATTGCACATGACGCGCACGCTGCGTACCTGGCTTGACGACGAGGTCTCATTCCTGGAATCCATCGCGCGGCAAATTGCGGTTGGTTATCAATACACGCGTCTATATCTCGACAAGGAGCGCGAGGCTGAAACGAAGCGAGCGCTGCTCTCAATTGCCAACGCTCTTAACGCACGTTCCGATTTTCGCGAGGTTTCATCGCTGGTCCTGGAGCGCGCAATCGCCCTGGTCGGTGCAGACTATTCAGCACTCGGCGTTCTCGATCCGAAGGGAGGCCGCATCAGTCTGGTTGCCTTCCGTGCTGCTCCTCACGCAACCACCGACGGAGTGCAAGGCTTGATCGATGAGCACGGGCAATCGCTCGATGTCACGGAGTTTCCTGCGGCGATGGAAGTGCTGGCCGCAGGAAAAACCCTGCGTCTGTTGGACAGTGACCTGCCCTTTCCGTTTCGTCTGATGTTCAACTCAATACTCGGCGGACGCGCGGCGTTGGTCGCGCCAGTGCGGGTGGCTGGACAGACTTTTGGTTTCCTGGGCCTCGTGTGGAGCGAAGCCAGACAGGGTTTTCAAGATCACGAAGTAGCACTGGTGGAAGGCATTGCCGATCAATGTGGCACAGCGCTCGAACGCGATCAACTGTCGGCCGAGATAATGCATCTGCGCAGCGCACTACACGAGCGTTATGGTGAAGACCGCATCATCGGGCAGACCCCCACAATTCGGCGTGCGATCGAATTAGCACTCAGCGTCGCTGACACTCAAACCACCGTCCTGATCCAGGGAGAATCCGGAACCGGCAAGGAACTTCTTGCCAATTTAATCCACTACAATTCGGGCCGCGAGGATCAGCCATACGTGAAGTTGAATTGCGGTGCAATTCCCGAAACGCTTTTAGAATCGGAATTGTTTGGCCACGAGAAGGGCGCGTTTACGGATGCGCGCGCGCGACGCCTGGGAAGATTCGAAGAGGCAAACGGCGGCACGTTGTTTCTTGATGAAGTTGGCGAGATGAGTTTGTCGGCGCAAGTACGTCTTTTGCGAGTCTTGCAGGACGGCGAGTTTACGCGCGTGGGCGGAAATGAAGTTCTTAAGGCTGACGTGCGCGTGATAGCAGCCTCGAATGTTGACCTGGAACAGGCCACGGAGTCGGGAACATTTCGGCGCGATCTTTTTTACCGGCTTTCGGTGTTTCCGATAGGTTTGCCGCCGCTGCGCGAACGTCCTCAGGATATTCACCCGCTCGTTATTCACTTCCTCGAACATTACAAACAGAAAACCGGCAGATTTATCTCCGGCATTTCGAAAGACGCGTTGCAGGCATTAATCACTTACGAATGGCCGGGCAATGTGCGCGAGTTGGAAAACGCGATCGAGCGCGCCGTCATCATCGCTTCCGGGCGCCAGATTGAGCTGGAGGACTTGCCTGAGACCATTAGCAAGATCGCGCTGCAAGAGCAGGACCGCATCAAGGTGGAACGTGCGCGGGCGGCTAGCGAAGGCCGCACGACCACGTTTGAAGTCACCGTACCTTCGTCGATGGACGAGATCGAGCGTCAGGCAATTGAAGCCACGCTTGACTACACCAAAGGCGACAAAACTCACGCCGCCCGCGCACTCGGCATCGGACGTAAGACCCTCTACCGCAAACTCGATCAATACAACGGCAGCAACACCGGCACCGA
>DATBRN010000380.1:0-7413 GCA_036560225.1 Pyrinomonadaceae bacterium
TGCCGGGCGCGATCACGATCGAAAGATGATCGGACGAGGCCTCTTACTAAGCGTCGACCTTTTGTGCACTGTCGAGGAGGTTGACTAATTCCTCGTCCGGAGGCCGGCTGAAATCTTCGTACCACATTCCTGCATGGCCGAACGGCTCAGGTTGAGCCAGCGTTACCGTTTCGTCCGCGATCTGCTCGATCAACGCCTGTCCGTCTCGTGACGCAACGGGAACTGCTGAGATGATCCGCGCAGGCTTGAGCTTGCGCAACGCCCGAATCGCAATCTGCATCGTTGAACCTGTGTGAATTGCGCAGTCAACCAGGACAACTGGGCGATCGGCGACATCAATCGCAGGATGACCTGCGCGACAGACATTCTCGCGATCGCGTAACTGTTTCACCGCATCAACGAGGAAATGTTCAATTGGCTCGGAAGGATGTGTCGGCAGCGCGATCTCGTCGTCGAGCACAATAATGCCTCCCGCGCTTACCGCGCAAAGCGCTGGGCCTGGCTCCTTCGGCAAGAGAAGCCGTTTGATAAGGACTAAATCGAATGGCAGATGATATTCGGCCGCGACTACGTGCGCAACGGGCACACCTCCGAGAGCAATTCCCAGCACGAGCGCATTGCTGAGGTCTCGATCGCGCAACTTCTCAGCGAGCAGCGCTCCAGCCGTCCGCAGATCCGGAAACCGGAAAAGGCGGTTGGCCGCTGCGGCGTGATTGTGAGAGGATGCGGGCGCTGCTCGATCTACCATTGCGTGGTGCGCTGAATCATCTGAATCCAAAAGCGAGAAAAGCATGGCCATTCTAACTGAAGAAGAGTTCTCAAAACACATCGGCACTGAGTTCCGCGCAGACGTCGATGAACACGAAGTCAATCTCACGCTGACTGAAGTCAAGCCGTACATGCCGGAGCAGGCGCGACAAAGCAACATGGAACGCTTTTCGCTCTTCTTCGCTGGACCACCGGATGTATTCCTCCCACAACAAAACTTTCACATACGGCACGATAGCATGGGCGAATTCGACATTTTTCTCGTGCCGATCAGGAGCGACGAGAGGGGATTTAGTTACGAAGCGGTATTTAATTACTTTAAGTAACACCGTTCCCGCGTTGTTGGCCAAACGGAATCTTGCAAGAACAAACAAGAACAATCCCGGAATTCGATTTGTTCATAGTCAAAGATTTTTTTGACGTGAAGACGTGCCGGGCGATCGTAAATGATATGCGGTGTTCTCCCTTCAGCGCGGCGTCAACTTATGGCAAAGGCGACGCTACAGTTGATGAACGAGTTCGCCGCACCAGTCGTGCGTCGCCGTCAACTGAGACTGTTCTTTATGTGATTCGACGGCTCGAAGAACATCGTCAAAGGATGGAGCGGCATTTTGCTGTTGCCCTGGGCGGCTGCGAAGAACCGCAATTTCTTTGTTATCGAACCGGGGATTTCTTTGTTGCGCATCAGGACGGCAACACGGGACTCATAAACCTAGAAACTGATCGCACGCGACGTGTGTCAGTGTCGATATTTCTTAACCAGCAGTCTGCGAAGGAACGGAACGAAAACTATTGTGGTGGTTCTCTTGTGTTTTCCGACTGGCGAACCGGCGCCCGTCACGAAGTAGTTGGCGAGGCGGGAATGTTAGTGGCATTTCGTTCCGAGACTACGCACGAAGTGATGCCAGTCACGTACGGTGAGCGATATGCGATTGCGAGTTGGTATGGCCGGAGAGTCCGGGAAGGTGACGATTAAGAGTCGCCCGCGAGCGCAGGCAAAACCTTCACTCATCACTTGGTCTCCACTCCATGTGCTTGTAACCGCCCATGTTTTCGATCTCAACGAATCCCAGTCGTTCGTAAAATCGATCCGCGTCATTGTTAAGCACAAATACCATATGGCGCAGTCGCTTGCCGGTGGCTTTCGCTTCATCGATCAGCCGATTGATCAAGACTGTTCCTGCTCCGCGGTTCTGGAATTCCGGCAGCAGAGCGATGTCCAGGAGGCGAATCTCATCTTCACTGCGCCCGATCCAGATGCGGCCGGCCGGTTTGCCGTCAATCTCGATTACATCGTATTCAGCGTCGGGAAATCTCGCATCGTATTCGCGGCGCTGCATCACGAACTGCCACGTGACGAAAGCTTCCTGTTGTCCCGCTTGCCACTCAACCTGAGCAAGTTCCTCCCAGCGCGTGCTGGCGTACACAGCCAGGAGAAACGGGTCGTCGTCAGGAGTGACCGGCCGCAGCTTCAAAGGGACGCCATCGGGCAATATTAAAAGGGTTGTCATTGACGTCTGGAGATTACATGAAGCAATCGATTAAATACCACTCCGCGTCGTGGGTTATATTTACGCGAACTGACTTATGCATACGTACAGACTGAGCCCGCTGGCGAGTTTCGTCGAGAATCGTCTCTTCAATACAGCTACCCAATATGGGGTTTTTCATCGCCTCACTGGCCATCTGGCGGAACCTAGCCCATCCGTTCTCGCTTTGTTGCGAGCGGCAACACTCGGAAGCGCGTTGTCGTTTACGTCCGAACAGCTCCAGCAACTCGGTGAAGGTGGAAACCAAATTCAGCGACTGATCGATTTAGAACTGCTGATTCAGGATGGCTACGACCCGCTATCTTCGCTTATCGATTTCTATGTTAATCGGCCGCTGCAAAATCCGGCGCTTACCTATAAGAACGAAGCCGGACAAGTGTCGATTGTGAGCATCTCGATGATCGACCGCGTTTATTCGCCCGAACATGGAAAGCTTCCGCCAGTCAACGAAGAGAGTTTTCCCGAGCTGTCTACAAGAATCCTGCTTGCGGCCGACGGCACGCAGACGCTGCGGCAGATCCATGCGGCGCTGCATCCTGAAAGCGCTTCGCTTCTGGATGATCGAGAATTTCGCGACGCTATTGAATTCCTCACATCGCAGGAGCGACAACTTATCAAGTTTGCTCCTGTCAGCGAAGGCTTCGCGCATCCGTTCTATCCGGCCAACCTCGCGCCGCGAAATCTCTATCATGAGTCGCGATGGACGGAGCGCGAACCCGCTAAATCGATCGGGGACTTTCATCTCGAAGGCATCGATGATGCGACGTGGCAATTCGACATTATTGAGCCAACCGTAAATCACGGACTTCGCTTTCCCAGTCAGTTGCTGTCGGGACTCGACTATGGAACACGCTTTTGCGACGCAGTGTTCGAGCATCTGCCACCGCGCAAGAGTGGTGGCGACTTCGAAGTATTGGAAATTGGCGGCGGTACCGGTAGCTTCGCGCGCTCATTCATCAAACGCGCGCAAACGAAGATTACTGGACTTTCTTATCAAATAATGGATTTGTCGCCGGCGTTGGCGGAAAACCAGCATCAATTATTGGACGATATTCACCCCGCAGTCGCTTACCTCAGTCAGAATGCGGTCGAGTTGGACCTTCCGGGGCGCAAATTCGATCTAATCGTTTTGAATGAGGTTATTGCCGACTTCCCGGTAGCAGTTGTTGAGCGACGGTTGCTCGGAGACGGCACATGCCTTAGCGGCGACGGTGCCGCCTATGTGGACAAATATTCACTCACCGTGGACGATGCCCCCGATCGCTTCTACGTGAACTCTGGGGTCTTTCAATTTCTCGAACGCGCCTGGACGCACCTGAAACCTGGGGGGCTGCTAGTTTGCTCCGAATATGGCAGCGAATCGCATTATCCAGTTGAATCATTTCATTTAAACCATTCTGAGTTTACGATTCATTTCGGACACGTGAGCCAGTGTGCACGGAAGGTTGGCTTTGAGTGTCGGCTGCAACCTTTGACGGAATTCCTTGGTATTGATGACCGCACGCCTGTTCTAAGTGGTCGCGAAGAACACATTGTTTGCCTGGATTTCGTGTTCCAAAAGTACGGTATTACCCTGCCATTTGCTCTATTTTCCGAGGTCGATTTTAAGGTCCAGTTCGGGGAATTAGCCGATCGCATCAGGTTGCGTCCGATTCGTTTCCTGCCACTGCGTAATAATTTTCACTACGGACCGAACCTCGGAGATTTCTTTGTTCTTGTCTTAGAAAAGGACTCTTCGTAAGCGGCGCAACGAGATTAATGCAACGTGCAATTTTTTGCTTGCATTCTTTTTCGGTAGGCACTAGACTGCGCCGCACGAAAAAATGGAGTAATACCTTTGACAAGACTCGTCAAGTATTTGCTCGTCAAGCGAAACACCTCAGATTATTAGCAGGAGAGCCAGACATGACATCCCGCCGAAAGTTCTTGAAACAGGGTACACTTGGTGCGCTTGCTGCCGGATTAACGCTGGGCCTAGGTGAGAAAATCACCGGCCGCACTGCTTGGGCTGCGTCGAATAGAATGCTCGGCCTGAATAGAGCTGCGTTTGCGTCACAGTTGCATACGACGTTTGTCATCCATGACGGCACACGAAGGGTCCCTCTGGAATTAATCGAGGTTACCGATCTGGGATCCAAGAAAACGGGCGTCGGCCAGAGGGAAGCGTTTGCTCTCGTGCTGCGCGGCGATAATGCCACGCCTCTGGAGCAGGACACCTACGCGATCAAACACGAGAAACTTGGTGTTTTTTCATTCCTGATGGTGCCGATTGGCTTGCGCAACAAGAACTCTCTGCACTATGAAATAAATATTAATCGGCTGCACGGCTAGGCTGCGGCAGAGCATCGATTGCGCTCGGATTAACGAACTCAAAGGAGCAACCAATGCCCGAACCATACATAGGTGAAATCAGAATGTTTGCGGGAACTTTCGCCCCAAACGGATGGATGTTTTGTGAAGGCCAACTGCTGCCGATCTCGGAGAACAATTCCCTCTTCACCCTTATTGGAACGACCTACGGCGGCGATGGCCAGAGCACTTTCGCGCTGCCGGATCTGCGCGGCCGGCTGCCCCTGCACCAGGGAAGTTTTGGGGGCCAGACGTTCCAACTGGCCGAGAACGGGGGAGTAGAAAGCGTTACGCTAACGACGCAGCAGATTCCCATACACACACATCCCTTACTTTGTGCAGCCAGCGGCGGCATACCCAATAGCAATCCCAAAAATGGTTTTTGGGCCGCGACCGACCAGATGCAGTACAGCACGGCGCCCGGCGCCGCCGCGATGGGTAATCCGACTATCAAGAGCGATGTTGCTGGGGGCTCTCAGCCACATGAAAACCTAATGCCGTATCTGTGCGTCAACTTCATCATTTCACTTTTTGGTGTGTTTCCCACTCAGAACTGAGTTGAGTTGAGAATTGTGGGAAATGAACTAATGCGAAAGCCAAGGAGCATTTCATAATGTCAGAACCATTTCTCGCCGAAATCAAGATCTTCAGTTTCAACTTTGCACCTAAAGGCTGGGCCATGTGTAACGGTCAATTGCTACCCATCAACCAGAATCAGGCTCTCTTTTCGTTGTTGGGCACAACGTATGGCGGCAATGGGCAGACCAACTTCGCGCTACCTAATTTGCAGTGCAAGGCGCCAATTCATGAGGACAACACTTTTACTCTGGGTCAGGCCGGCGGTGAGTTCGCCCATACGGTGACGATGTCGGAGCTGCCGACACATCCGCATACTTTCACCGCTAATAGTTGTGTTGGCAGTGCGACTGCAAATGCCAACGTGGGAGATCCGACTGGCGCATACTGGGCGAACGACGGTAAAACTGCGTACAGCACGGCCGACCCGAACAATCCGATTAACACGGGAGCAATGCACCCGTCTACGGTAAGCAATGTCGGCGGTAGCCAGCCTCATACCAACATGCAACCGTTTTTAACGTTGAACTTCTGTATTGCGCTCCAGGGAATTTTCCCGTCGCAGAATTAGGAGAGGGAGAGAAATCATGGCTGATCCTTTTGTCGCTGAAATCAGAATTTTTCCATTTAACTTTGCGCCCAAAGGTTGGGCGTTTTGCGACGGCCAGATTCTGCCGATAAGCCAGAATACCGCCCTCTTCTCTCTGTTGGGAACAACCTATGGAGGTGACGGGAAATCAACTTTCGCGCTTCCTAATCTACAGGGGAGCGCTCCTATGCATCCGGGGCAAGGACCCGGGCTATCGCTTTATGATCTTGGCCAGTCGGGCGGCTCACAATTTGTAACTTTGTTGACATCGGAAATACCGGCGCACCAGCATAACGTTGGCATGGCCAATACGGCGAGTGGCGATTCGCTTACGCCTGTAGGTTCCACTTGGGCGACGACGCCGAGTGGTCGCGGATTGCTGTTCGTCTATCATTCGGGTCCGCCAACCGACAAGATGCTGGCCGACTCGATTCTGCCAACGGGTGGCAGTCTGCCACACAACAACATGCAGCCCTACTTAACCCTGAATTTTTGTATCGCGCTGCAGGGTGTTTTCCCGGCGCGACCGTGACGAGGTTAACGACACATGCGGCGCGCCTTGAGTGTGCGCCCAGCATGTCTCTTAGGTATTCAAGTTTGCGACTTTCGCGATCTCGTGCGCCACACGTGGCCCATTGCCAGGCGTTATGAGAGCCGCTAGCTGTAAAGTTTTTGCTTCGGTCCGTCCGCTATCCAGTAGCTGGAACAAGGAGCCTCCTGATGCTTAACTCACATTCGACAACTAACCGCATAAGTCTTCGTAGACTGTTTGCTTTGGCGCTCGGCGTGACGGCGGTCGGCGTGGCACTGCTACCGGATCACAGCCGTAGCTCGGCCGCACCGGCGAAGGCTGAGAAGCAAAACGTTCGCGTAAAGGCGCGCAGGACCGAAGTGCAAGCAGCTGAATATACGTCTAGCTCAAGGATGATGAGCCCGATGCCGTTCGCCGCCATTACCGTGGACCGCACAGATGACGTGGCTGCTGCCGCTGCCTGCACCGCGGCGCCGAGCGATTG
The DNA here is from genome assembly GCA_036560225.1 of Pyrinomonadaceae bacterium. GTDB lineage: Bacteria > Acidobacteriota > Blastocatellia > Pyrinomonadales > Pyrinomonadaceae > PSRF01. The sequence continues at coordinate 6,849 of DATBRN010000380.1, forward strand.
CAGCCTGCGTGGCGCGGTCGCCTTTGCGAATTTGAATGCCGGGACCACGATTAATGTGCCAGCGGGAACCTACAACTTAACTATTTCCGGCGCGGGCGAGGGTTTTAGCGGCAATAACTTAATTGGCGATCTCGACATCACCGGCAACAACACCTCAATCGTCGGGGCCGGAGCAGCCACCACTACAATTAATCAAACTATCAACGGTGATCGGGTAATCGAAGTCAATCCGAATTTGGACGCGGCTTTTATCACCAGCATTTCCGGCGTCACAGTTTCCGGTGGGCGCGAAAACACCGGCGTCGGCGGCGGCGGTATCATTTCCGGGTCAATCACCAATGTTCTCACGTTGAGCAATTGTGTTATTTCCGGGAACTCAGCAACAGGGGCGGGTACTTTCGGTGGTGGCGGAGTGTCACATGCCGGCGGCAATCTGACGATAAGCGGCTGCACTTTTAGCGGAAACTCGACCAGCGGGAGTGGCGGCGCGGTCGGATACTCGGCCGGCGATCCTCTGGGACGATTTCCTTCAACGGGTACCCTGGCTGTCACGGGATCTACTTTC
>DATBRN010000381.1:0-2725 GCA_036560225.1 Pyrinomonadaceae bacterium
AATCCTCGGCCTCGCAGAGCCGCTACGGTTCCCCCAACAGCAGTTCGTGGATAAAATCCATCCAGACGACAGCCCAAAGTTTCTTGCCGCAATTGCTCGACTCACACCGGGAAACCCGACTGATGAAGTTACTTATCGGGCGCTGGCCTCTGACGGAACTCTAGTTTGGCTAAAAAGCAACGGGCGTGGCTTCTTCGACGGCAAAGGCAAATTGCTGCGGGTCATCGGTATGGTAGCGGATGTAACCGACGTCAAACGAGCAGAAGAGGCTCTTGCGGGCATGACCCGAAAATTGATCGAAGCACAGGAGCAAGAACGTGCCCGCATCGGAAGAGAGCTTCACGACGACATTAACCAACGACTCGCAATGTTGGCAGTCGAACTCGAACAACTCCTAACCAATCCTTCCGAGGTTCGAAACCGTGTGCAAGAACTTCGGAAACAGACGACAGAAATCTCGAACGACGTGCAAGCTTTGTCCCACGAGTTGCACTCCTCAAAGCTGCAGTATCTGGGCGTTGTTGCCGGCATAAAGAGCTGGTGCAAGGAATATGCCGAGCGGCAGAAAATAGACATCGAGTGCAGAAGCGATGTGTCCAGTATCCTCCCAATGGAAATCGGAATTTCCCTCTTTCGCGTTGTCCAAGAAGCTCTGCACAACGCCATCAAGCACAGCGGCGTGAAACGCGTCGAAGTGCAACTGCGGGAAGAATCGGGCGAGGTCCACCTCCTCATCAGTGATTTAGGGAAAGGGTTCGATCTCGGAGCTGCCATGCAAGGTAAAGGTTTAGGTCTCACCAGCATGCGCGAACGGGTTCGGTTGGTGAATGGAACCATTGCCATTCAGTCGAAGCCAATGGGTGGAACCACCATACATGTGCGCGTGCCGCTTGCGTCAGAACAAGGTTCGCAACGGGCATCGTAGTTGACCGAGTTAAGCGCAAGAACCGCACCCGAGAGCCGTCAGCGAATTCCTGAAATAAGCGTAACCATCGACGTAAGAAGCGTTGTTTGCGTAGTACTCACCGTCGTGGCCACAAGGAAGTGCCCTGCCAAGCTGGCGCTGACAAACCGCTTACCCTGGAGAACAGCTTTAATAGCAGGCAATAATTCGCTCGCTGCATCTGACTTGACGACATAGCCACCTGCGCCCGTGCTCAAAGCCTCTTCCGCGATGTCCGTGGAGCGGTTTTCGGTCACGAAGAGGATTTTGGACGTGGGGGAAACTTTTCGGATTCGGCGAGCGGCCTCCATCCCATTCAATGTTGGAAGACCGATGTCGAGCAGGATGAGGTCTGGCTGCAGTTCTTGTGCTTGCTGAACGGCGTCTGCTCCATCGCATGCTTCTTTTATAATTCGCAGTTTTGGGTCTGTCTGGAGCTTAGTAGCGATGAATTGCCGGAACGGCTCGTAGTCGTCCACGATGAGAACGCTAAGTGTTGATTTTTCCAAAATAGCGCCTCCACACGTCATTTGTTCAGATCGGCTCAAGAGCAAGTATGGGGCCCTTCTTATGACTGGGCAAACAACAGCTGGCGTTCGGAGACCTGACCTTAAAGCATCGTGTCACCGGACGCTCCGGCGGTAAATAGGAGGCTGCGGAAAAGGTACTTTAACCCGCGCAGTCTGACCGCGGCGGCTAAAAGCCGTCTTTGAAAACAAGGACAGTCAGTTGGCGTAATATCGCCATTACACCAACCCACGGTTTTGGGAAGTGCCCGACTCACATCGTAGTCTGTTGTGGCGTGCTCTTAGGCTATCCTGGACACGCCACGCAGTCTCTACTGCGCGGATTTGTCCAGCCGAATCACTTTTCCGGTATCCAACTGATACTCCGCCTCGATTACCGTCAACTTGCCTTGTTCTTTGCCGTGCCGCAAAACTTCGCTGTGCGCCAGCACATCCAGCGCGCTCTGGTGCACGTTTTCTTTGATTGCTGCTTCGATCAGCGCGTCTCCCGTCGCGGAACCCTTCATTTTCTTCACGGCGGGATCAATCTGATCCACCATAGCCTGCAGGTTCGCCGTCGGCATCTTTTCGCCCGAGCAGGCGGCGGTGACCGCTCCGCACTTGGTGTGGCCCAGTACCACCAACACGGTGCTGCCGAGGTGATCAAAGCCATACTCGATGCTGGCGAGCCCCAACGGACCAGCGATATTTCCGGCCGCACGCACCACGAAAAGGTCGCCCAAGGTCTGATCAAAGACCGACTCCGGAGGCACGCGGCTGTCGGAGCAACTTAGCACCGTGGCTTTCGGGTGTTGTGACTTCGTCAGCGACTCGCGAACACTGACCACGGCGCGGCTCTAGTCTGCCGACCACGAAGCGCTTGTTGCCGTCCATGAGGTCCGACCAGATCTTGTCTGGCGATTGTGCCGGCTGAGCGGCGTGTCCGTGATTCTCCGCAGTCGGCACGGGCGCAGCGGGTTGTTGCGCGACCGCGAATGTCGCGAGAAAGATGATGGCCAAGTGCGCGAGTTTACGTCGCATGTTGCCTCCTGAGACGGGCCGAATATATCACAGGGGGTACTGCGGGAAGAATTGGCTAGGTTACCAGGCGATTGTGTCCGGTTGGGTCGCCCAACCGGAGACTATGCCGGTTGTTGGCGATCGCGGTAGGGATACCACTCGGCGTGGTACCCACCGGGTGGCCGAGGGCGGTTACCCGCTCCCCGGCTCCCACAGAACGTAGCGTGCAGATTTCCCGCACTACGCTCGTCAGAAG
>DATBRN010000382.1:0-4128 GCA_036560225.1 Pyrinomonadaceae bacterium
TGACAACCCATGCAGGAATCGGAGGTCAGAAACTGATTTGGATTCGGTGAGGGCGCCGGCGACGCCGAACCCAGGGGTAGCGGGAAAAAGTGATCGAAAGACTCGCCGGGGATCTTTTGCACCTTGGCAATTGGGACTGGAGAAATCGAGTTGAAGAAGGAAACAAACTTAGGATCCGGACCCGCGGTCGAAGCTGGCGTGGAATTTTCTCTAAGGAGTTCAAGTTTCCGCGCAGCGTCCAGTACCGGCGCCGTATGTCCGCCAGTTGGTTCACCGACATCGCTCTCCGCGGAAGCGCCGCAGGGGGGAGGCGGCGGCGCTGGGTGTGGCGGCTGTATTGTGGTCCATGACAGATCCACGAAGTAACTGTCCGGTTCTCCGGGAAGACCCTTGATGTTCCGCTCGTAAGTAAATGTGTGCTCTTTCTCGGCTGAAGCGTGGCAGCGCAAACAATAGAGACCGAACCCTGCATAGGGAACGGCGAACGGAGGGTTGTTGTTATCCATGCATTGGGAACTCCAAAACTCACCCCAGTACCAACCATCCTTCGAGCCTTTCGCATCCTTAATCATGATGGTCCAACCTCGCGGCGTAGCCGGCACGGGCTGAACCTGATAGAGCGCCGCCGGTGGCGTGTACTGTTCCTTGATGATCATCGCGCCGTCTGGAATCACCTGATCGGGAATCTTTCTGAGCAGCCAGTCAATGACGCCGGGTGAGTAGTAAATCTTTACGGACGGGTGCACACCATAACTTACGCCATTGATGAAGGGACCCGTGTCACGAAGCGCCTTGTCCTCACACCAGTGCATGTTTCGATACCTAACGCTGGTCAGGAAAGATTTCACCAGTGACTGGAATTCGGGAAGTTTGTCTGGCAGGAACTTGCTGGGTAGTGGCAGGTCCGCTTCCTTCCCACCGGCGCTCGGGGAAGTCTGAGGTGCGACAGTTTGATTCATTACCAGCTGGCCGTTAGTGACCGCAGACTTCTGCCCGGCGTTTAGGCCAGAGACTCCTTGAAACGCTGAAATGAGAAAGAAGAAAATCGTGAGAGTGAGTCGTTTGCTGTAGCCAAACATCTTCCAGACTCCTTTGCTTCGGATCTAGTTTTGGAATTAACCCCAGCCAAGGCCATGCTCGGAAACTACGGCGATAGTGAGATTCTGTAGGCTGCGCTAAGGACTCGCAGCATTACCCAGATTGAGTACCCTGTGGATGAGTAGTGCGCACGAAATCTACCTTAACAGCAGCGGGCGTACAAGGAATTTTTACGGCCAGTTCCTCTGTGCGTCCTCCGTGTTCTCTGTGCTCTGTGGTGAATAGACCTTAGGAAAAACTCACCACAGAGACACAGAGAACACGGAGGACGCACAAAGACATCGGGCCGCCACCAAGCCGAAAAAGCTCAACAAAATAAGACTTTACTTAACCAGGGTTGGGCCGCATAATACGCCCCAACACCGGCCCGAGAGCCGGTGAAACAGTCTAGAAAACACGGGTTGAAAAACCGACGCGACACCCCAGACTCGCGCTTGAAACAGGCCAGTGCCTGCGCTCCCAGGAGATAACCGCAATGAGATCCATCTGGAAAGGCCACATCAGATTCCTGTTGGTAGCTATACCGGTCCGCATCTACAACGCCATCGAAACGGCCGAGAAAATTCAGTTTAACCAACTCCACCGCGAGGACTACGGCCCGATCGGCTACGACAAGCGCTGCAAAAAATGTAGCCAGGTCGTCAGCAACGACCAGATCACCAAGGGCTACCAATATGAGCCGGACCGCTACGCGATCGTCGAGCCCGAAGATATCGCCAAAGTGAAAATCAAAACTACCAAAGCCGTAGACATCGTCGGCTTTGTAGATAGTTCCGAAATTCCCACGACGTTCTACGACGCACCTTATTACGCCGGCCCGGACGGCCCCGTGTCGGAGAAGCCCTACGCATTGTTGCGCGAAGTGATGAAGCAAACCGGCAAAGTCGGCATCGGCAAGATAGTGTTAAGAGACCGCGAAGATATGGTCGCACTGTTTCCTCACGAAGACGGTTTAGTGATGCAGAAGCTCCACTACCCAAATGAGATTCGTAGCATGAAGGATGTGCCGGAGCTGGATAGCGCCACCAAGGTCGACAAAAATGAGATGAAGATGGCGACGATGCTGGTCGAGCAGATGGTCACGACGATGTCGGAGATTGACACCGTTGACCAGTATAACGTTGCGCTCCGGAGCCTCATCGACTCGAAGATCAAGGGCAAGAAGGTGGTCGAATTTGAGGTTGAAGAACTGCCCAGACTTGATATCATGAGCGCGTTGAAGAAGAGCCTGCAGCAGTCGAATCGGAAACCGATGGTTAAGGCGGCTCCCGCGGCTGCAAAAAAGAAATCGCTTACGTTGGTGAAGGCAGAAGCTAAACCAAAAGCAGTCAAGAGACGGAAGGCTTCCTAAGCATCTCTTGTCTAGTTTGCTTCTTCGTAACGCAAACTGTTAGTTTGCGTGCTTTGTAAAGACGGACTCTCAGTTTGCGGCAGCGAAGGTCGAAGGACGCAAACTAACAGTTTGCGTTACATCCAGCGTTATAGATGAAAGAAAACAGCAATAAGGTTTTGTCCTTCCCCTCACGTGTTCCCGCGAAGGCTGACTACCAGCGCGTCAAGGCAAACTATTCCATTCGTGAAATCAAAGAGCTCTTCGGACTGAGCGAACGCACCATCCGTCGCTGGACCGAACAGGGCATCATCCAGGGCACGCCCACACCCAACCCGAACGAATTCAGCTACGACTTCCAGGCGCTGACTCAGTTTAGACGAGTTCGCGAATTGCGTGCGCAGGGCCACAGCATTCGTCAGGTCGAGGCGGAGCTTCAAGGACAGTTGAGTCTCTTCCGTGGCGCTGGTGAAGCCAGAGTCTCCCGACTCCGGACTCCGTTTGAGGAAGCGTTAGTGCTGGATGATCAAAACGATCCGAAGGCGGTGGAGTCGTACCTCGAAGCGATCACTGACGGCGACAACGTTGCTGAGGCTTATTGCAACCTCGGAATTATAAATAAGGACCTGGGTAACGTCGCGGCCGCACTCGACAACTTCACCCTGGCACTAAAGCATGAGCCGCGACACGTCGAAGCCCATTACAACCTGGGCAATCTGTATTTCGACGCCGGCCAACTTCCGCTCGCGCGCCTTCACTATGAAGCTGCAGCGCAAATCGAGCCGCGCTTTTCCCTTGTCTACTTCAACCTTGCTCTGGCCCATTTCAAGTTGAATGATTTGGCCGCAGCTCTCGCGGCCATTGCCAACTACAAGGAACTGCGCCAGCCCGACGACGAGGAGACTGAAGCGATCAATCAGTTGCTCAAGGCGATGCAGGATCCCTGGCGACCCGGGGACTCCGGAAGTTGATTCCCAAGTTGGTCCAGGAAAGGTGACCTGGTATGAAAATCTCTGTGCGTCCTCTGTGATCTCTGTGTCTCTGTGCGGTGGAAACTGGATCAACGGATCGTCGCTGGTGCGTAGCCTCAAATAATAATAGAATTCATCCCCTCTTCCCTCAGTTACCATCTCAAGGAGGTTTCCCCCTATGGCACAAGTGAAATGTCGTGTCTTGATCATCGATGACCATGCTGACACGGCAGAAATGCTTAAGATTCTGCTCGGAGAGGAAGAGTACGAAGTCACGACAACGGCGACAGTGCAAGAAGCGCTATCGCTGGTGGCAACTAAGGAATTTGATCTTTACGTGTTGGATAAACGATTGCCTGATGGCAGTGGCGTTGAATTGTGTGCGAAGCTCAACCAGATAACACCTGCGGTTCCCTGCATCTTCTACACTGGCGACGCCTATGCCATTCATCGAGTGGAGGCCATGGCGGCAGGCGCCGACGCTTACGTAGCCAAGCCTGATGTTGAAGGATTGATTGAAAACATAAATAAGCTGCTAGCGAAGGCAGAGTGTGCGTCAGCGGCAAATCAGTGAAAGGTGAAAAGAAAACGAATTGCTTTCACTTCTGACGTTTCACTCTTCACTTTTCACTCTTCACTTTCTTGTCGCCTTGACACGTTAACTCACGGACGTATAATTCCATTCCGCTTAATGGGCCGATAGCTCAGTTGGTAGAGCAGCTGACTCTT
>DATBRN010000383.1:0-10047 GCA_036560225.1 Pyrinomonadaceae bacterium
CCCGCCCATAACGGTTACTACCTATGCAGGGGACTGTGAAACGCCAAAGTCCGTTTTCAATCTTCAGGCAAGTGAGTTTTCGGTATGCGCAAAGGTCACTGGAGCCCAACCCGGTTGGGTAATAATTTGGTCCAACGCTAATTTTGTCGACGTCCAGAATGTCCCCGTTGGCACAGGTGAAAGCACCTTCACACTTGGACCTTCTTCGAGTCTGGGAGACTGGCGAGTCATTCTATACGAGCCTTTTGGCGGTTCGGTGTACGGGTTAACCCCGTTCACGGTAGTCGATGCCGGAAACCCCAGCGCTGACCTTACGATTTCCAAGACCGCGGTCGACAACAGTGTAGCCGCTGGCTCTCAAGCCCTGTTTACAGTGCAAGTAACGAATTTAGGTCCCAGCGACGCGGCGACAGTCCAGGTCTCGGACAGCACGCCTGCGAGTACGACATTTTCATCTTTTGCCCAACTTTCCGGTCCAGAGTTCAACTGCACCACGCCGGAAGCCGGCAGCAGCACCGGCGATTCAATCTGTACGATCGCGAGTCTGGCTCGAGGTGAATCAGCCGTTTTCGTCGCTGCCTACGACGTACTCACGGGTCTGTCACCAGGTACAGTGATTTCCAATACCGCAAGTGTATCCAGTTCAACAGCCGACCCCAACGTTGCGAACAATTCTTCGACCGCCAATCAGTTGGTCTCGGGTGCAGCCGCAGAGACGTGCACGCTCGATTGTCCGGACAATGTGGTGGTAACCGCGGACACAACTTCCGGCGGTCAACCTGGTGCGTTTGTGAGTTTTGCTGCAGCATCGGTTACCGGCAACTGTGGTGCGGTAACTAATACTCCAGCATCCGGTTCATTCTTCACAGTCGGCACTCACTCAATTACTTCGACGTCAGAGCTTGGAGGGGCGAGTTGCGCTTTCACAGTTACAGTTCTTGATACAGCACCACCGACGATTACCTGTCCACCTGACATTACCGTCACCGCTGCAGCCGGAGAGACTGAGGCCACAGTAAGTGTTGGCAACCCAACCACGTCGGGTGATGGAACCGTCACAGGAGTGCGGAGCGACGATACCCCTGCAACTTACGATGAGAATGGTAACGTAATAACTCCTGCCGTGGTCCACGCATTAACCGACCCATATCCATTAGGTACCACTGGAATACTCTGGACCTATACGGACGCGGGCGGTCGCACGGCAAGCTGTACCCAAAGAATAACAGTTGTCGCTTCAGGCAGTAGACCACCAGTAACTATAACGTGTCCGGCAAATGTAACCGTCAATGCGGCGGCCGGTGAATGTCAGGCAACGATTTCCGCCGCGACGATTGGCACTCCGACCACAAATCCGTCTGACAGCGATGTAGTTGTCGTGGCGCAGCGCAGTGATGACCTACCACTGACAGACCCATTCCCGGCCGGCTCAACTCTCATTACCTGGACCGCAACTGATAATACAAACGGCAGCGTTGCGTCCTGCACGCAAAACGTTACCGTAATCGCGGGGTCGGGAAGTGACACGACACCGCCGGTGCTCACTGTGCCACCGAATGTCAGCGTGACTACATCGTCGTGTACAGCGACGCTCGACGATGAGCTGGGAGTCGCGAGCGCCACCGACACCGGTGCTTGCGCCGGTTCAGTGACCATTACTCGCACCGGTGTTCCGGCGAACTTTGTCTTCCCAACAGGAACGACAACCATCATCTACACTGCTACGGATGCGGCAGGAAACACGGCAACGGGCCTCCAGCTCGTCACCGTGACTGAGAGCCCGGCGGTGCCTCCGACCATTACAGCCCCCGCAGATGTGAGTGCCAACACCGGTCCAGGCGCAACAAGCTGCGGCACAGTCGTAGCTGACGCGACGTTGGGCACGGCAACAGCCAACGACAACTGCCCGGGCGTTACGGTGACGCGTAGCGGTGTTCCTGCCGGTAATATCTTTCCGGTCGGAAATACCATAGTCACTTACACAGCTACCGATGCTTCCGGCAATACGGCCACAGATACGCAGACGGTGACAGTCGTTGATAACACGGTGCCTATCGTTACTCCGCCGGCGGCCGTGACTCTCCTCACTGGACCTGGTGCGACGTCCTGTGGTGTTACAGTCAGCAACCTTGATGCAACGCTTGGTACCGGCTCAGCTACGGACAACTGTCCCGGTGTTGGCGCTGTCACGCGCAGTGGCGTCCCGGCAGGTAATGCATTTCCAGTCGGCGACACTGTTGTCACTTACTCGGCCACCGATGCCCATGGCAACACGGGATCGGCCACACAAACAGTAACTGTAGTTGATAACACGCCGCCGACAATTACTTGTCCGAGTAACATCGTGCTTGAACCGACCTGTCCGACCGGCGCGATAGCAACCTGGACGGCGCCTGTAGGTGCAGACAACTGCCCGGGGGCCACAACGATTCAGACAGCTGGTCCCGCCAGTGGGTCGGTCTTCCCGATCGGCACGACTACAGTCACCTACACTGTGAACGATGTACACGGCAATTCGACGTCGTGCAGCTTCACGGTGACGGTGCTCACGCCACAAGCGGTAATCCAGAACCTGATTGCAAGTGTCAGCGCTTCTTCGCTGACCGGATCGCAGAAAAACGGATTACTGGCTAAGCTCAATGCAGCGCTCAGCGCCATAAACGGCGGCCAGACGAATATTGCGTGTAACAAGCTGAGCGAGTTCGTTAATTCCGTTGCGACCCTGATAAGCCACGGAGATTTGACGGCCGCTCAGGGCAACGCGTGGATTAGTTCGGCCAACCACGTTCGCAACACGATCGGCTGTACGAACCTCCCCTGCTCGTGAGGTACGGCACGGTTATTTGAGGGCCTCGAAGGAGCGCAGCATGAAACGTGTGTTCCTTCGAGGTAAGTCCATAAGCCAGCTTAAGAATTTTTCCAGGTGTTTTCGTAACCAGTTACTGTTTATTAATAACGGGGACAATCGGCGCAACAGTGAACGGAACGCTTCCGAGTTCTACTGGTGGCCCCCCAAGAACCTCAAACCAAAAGGAGACTCCAAATGAACAAGTTTCGGTTCACTATTAAGGTTTTAGCAATCGCGATCTTCATGTTCGCTTTTGCATCCATGGCCCAGGCGCAAGCATCGCGCACATGGGTATCTGGCGTCGGTGACGACGCCAATCCATGCAGCCGCACCGCACCTTGCAAAACCTGGGCGGGCGCCATCTCGAAGACTGCCCCTTGCGGTGAGATCGATGCGCTGGATCCAGGTGGTTTCGGCGCGGTTACAATCACCAAGTCGATCACTCTTGACGGCACTGGAACGTTTGCGTCGATTCTCGCTTCGCTGACCACCGGCGTGATCATTAACGCGAATACAAGTACCGACGTAGTCACACTGCGGGGCATTTCCATAAACGGATTCTGCAACGGCATCCAGGGTATAAACATTATCGGGGCCAAGGCCGTGAACATTGAAGATTGCGTGATCTTCAGGTTTAACGGCAACGGCATAACTTCAACTGACGCCAGTGGCGGCTTGAAGCTCAATATCAGAAATACTGTAATTAGAGATAACGTCGGCGACGGGATCAACATAGTCGCCTCCGCTGCATCACCGGCGAGGGTGACGTTGGACAATGTTCGATTTTCCGGCAACGCCAATGGCGTTCACGCAAGATCGGGTGTCACTGCTACCGCACACAACTCCGTCTTCTCGGGCAATACCGCCGCTGGCATTTTCGCGGATAACGGGGTGGGCGGCTCATTCGCTGTGGTCCGGGTGCGCGAGAGTCAGATTCAGGGTAACAACGTTGGCGTCCAGGCCGGAGGCGGGGCCGGTGCAGTCGCAACTTCGGCCGTTGAGATTAGCCAAAACCTCATAAACTTCAACACCGGTAACGGTGTGCTGGTCTCTACAGGCGGGACAGTAGAAACGTTCACCAACAATGATATTGGAGGAAACGGCACTAATGGTTGCCCAGGCTGCACAGCGTCTGGACCGGGTCAGTAACGACTGAGCAAGATCTCTTTCTCGGTAAAACGTCCAAGGCTGTTTTCACTGACGGCGACGCGAAAGAGATCTAAAACTAAGCACGGGGCGGCCAGTCTTATGCAATCGCTGGTCGCCTCGTCGTGTCTCTAAAAGAAATTAACAAGCTGTGGGTTGGAAATCATTTACAGGATACTAGTATGCGAGTCTTCATTATTTCCCTTTCTCTGGCTTCGGTCATTGCTGTTCAGGGATTTGCCATTCACGATACCTATCTCCCTGCCGAGTCGACGGCGGAGGCTGTGAATCTCGTTGGCCGCTGGCGCGTGAAATTCACTCTCACCGGCGGAGCCGAAAAGAATCTAATATTCGATTCGCAGACTAAGGGCACAGGTTATTTTCACCTTCTGGATACAGGACCAGACAGTAGGCCCGTGCCCAATCCTCTACCAGCGGCGTGGTCACAACTGACTAACGACCGCGTGAGCTTTTCAGGCGAGGCCGAGTTGCCGATAGGCACCTGTTGCCGAGAGATGGGAACATTGATATTCAAGGGTAAATTTGCTTCAAGCAATTCTATCTCAGGTAAGTTGATCTTTGTCACCAGCGTCGACGAAGAAGAAAGTCCGTATAAATTCCGGTCCATGGTTGGCACTTTCACTGCCACTCGTGTACCTGCTAAATGATTCGTGAGAGTCGCTGGCGTTAAGGGCCGGGCGAGGTGTAAGCGGTCGGCGGGGATGAAGTGCCGCGGCCGGACCTGTGCATCAGATCACAATCGCACAACAAGCCCGCCGTCTGACCAGTACGGATGGTTTCGAAGTTGGCGGTAAGGTATTGCCACACGAAGCTGTGCGTATTCTCAAATGCCAGTTCGGGCCGACCGTCCAGAAAATGATGGCATATGATCGCCCAATTGACTTGCCTTCGAGCAAGATCACTTATCATCCTTTCCTGCGTTTCTCCTGGCTGCGGAAATAGAAAATAGTTCTCGCGTAACGGCGCTTCTTTTCCCAATACGGGATATAAAAGCGTCCAGTAAGGCGCGATCAGGACTAGTTCATTTGTGGGAATGTATTCTTGATTTATAGCTTTAGCCGCGGCGATGGCTTGAGCGTCGCCGTCGCCGATCCAAAGGAGGTTGCCAGCGATATCAGCGGGCACCAGACCGTATCCTCGCATAGCAAGAGTGAGATCTCCATTATTACGTCGAAAGACTTTCGCCTTCACCAGGGCTCTAGCTTTCGCGAGAGTATACACTGCCGGCGCCTGATCCAGTGCCGCCCACGAGATAGTTAGAAGTAACGCCCATACAATACCAGCAAGTGCTTTCTTGTTACTCCTATTCAAATGTCCAATGACCGCTATTGCCCCCAGAAGAAAAGGAGGGATAGTCCACGCCACGTAATATAAATGTGGACGATCAAAAGAATAATGAAGATAGGCGATGCCAACGAACGTGCAGCCCACGAGTACCGGCGAAAGCCGGCGCCAACTTTTGATTAGCAGGATGGTTGCGAGCAAATAAAAAAGTGGCAGAACCAGATAAAGCAATCCCACCGCAAACGCCTGGATAGACTCTCTGAGGCTCAAGCGCGAATAATCCTGAACCCATGGCCAGGGCACGCGCAACGGGAGGTTTGTTCCATGACGGATATTAAATACGATGCCCTCTACAACGCCGCTGAAGAATCCCGGAACAAAAGCCAACATCAGCAGCACGGGTGAATAGCCAATAATAATTCCCAAAGTCCACGCCCCGACCCGGCTGGCCAGGTCCCTTCTATCGATTTTCCACCAGATAAATAAGATCAGTGCGAGAAATGCGACAAAGCAATATAGGCCATGGTTTCGCCCGAAGAACGCTGCGAAGCCGACGAATATGCCGGCCATAAGATGTCGATTTCTTGAGCGATTCTCAATAAGAAGAACCGCAAAATAGACAGCGGCGATGGTAATTACCGGCTCGTAGATCTTCCACGGTGGGAACATCCATATTAATAGAATTCCCGCAGCGGCGATGAGCGCCAGCCAGCTGCTCAAGACGCGCCGAAGCAGTAGTAGCGCGACGGACAGCCCCAGGAATTGAAATATCGCCTGGGATATTCTCAGGGCCATGAGCCCGTTGCTGCCTATGACTTTGAACCATAGTGCGCCCCAGTAATACCGGCCCGGGTCATAGGATTGGAAATCTCGAAGTGGAACTTCGCCGAGGGCTGTGCGGATCGTTCCATACCAGAGGAACCCTTCGTCAGCAATGTTCAGCCCGACATTACCTTGCAGCAGGAAAAAAATGATGACCAGCAGTGCCGATAGAATAATAAGATTGCGAGGACTTGGGTCCGGTACGAAGCGACGCAGGTCGATACGAGTTCTCATGCAATCATCCTATGTTGAGGAGGAATATGGCGAGCTAAGATAGCATGAACCGCACTGAGGCTTTGGACTTAGGCGCATTGAGAGGCAAAAGGACGCTAATCTCGACGAGCTACCAAAAGCAAGGAACCTCCCGCCGGAAACGAAAGACCCGCCCGAATCATATTTCGTTCTCCGTCAAGGATTTTTTCTAATGTCGTATTGACCAGAGAACTGATATCGAACTCTGCCGATGGGTCAAACTCTTTGCCATTGAATCGCTGTTTGTATCGGGAAAGCACTAACAGCGGTAACAACAGGGAAACGAAAGAAGTGATGCGTAACACATCAAAGCCGGCCCGCTTAACTTTGTCGCTCAACTCCCGTGTCTTGTAGCGGCGCGCGTGTCGGGCAAAATCGTCGGACGCGCTCCAAAGGAAAGGATGATGCGGGACGGTTATAAGAATCCCACCTCTCTTACGGGTTGCCTGATACATTTGGGATAAAACTTCCTCATCTTCTTTGACGTGTTCCAGCACGTCAAAGGCTCCAATCACATCAAACTCCTCTTGGAAGGGAATTCGCCGGGCATCCATCTGAAACAGTTCAACTCCGGGCAGTCGCTCCGCGGCAAAATTTAAGCCCTCACTGAATATTTCGCTGCCAGACAAAATGAGTTCTGGGAACGCCTCCCTGATACCGGACAACACGAAACCTGTGCCACAGCCAATTTCCAAAAAATTTTGGGCTTCAGGGAAATATCGCAACAATGCCCAGATCAACAGGCGGTTGCGTGATCGAAACCAAAAATTGCCCGATTCCAGTTCGGCAAGCCTGGCGAAATAATCGGCTTCGAACCCTTCGCTCTCCTTCGCCAGTTCTGGTGCAAAGGCCAAATGGCCCTTAATGTTTTCGGGTTTGTAAGAACAATAAGGGCATTGCCAGTTCCCATGGTCGAACGGTTTGTCGCAGGCGCTACAGAGTTTCATAGGAACAGTTAACGGTGATCGCAGTTTTCATTTTAATGGAGATTGTGTCAGCCGGTAGACACTCTAGGGCACTTCATCGCCGGTTTTAGAGCGAGCACCAAGGATAACCGTATTCAGAGCGCAGTCATCCTCCCACCTAAATTCTCTTACGGCTGCCACAACTCGGCCCTGGTCCACCTCGGTAAGCTCGTTATAAAAGGGTAGGCGGAGCAAGCAATCGCTCACCTTCTCGGTAACCGGGCAGTCGCCTTCCTTTCCGCCCAATTCTCGGCCCATGCTTGAGAGGTGGAGAGGCAGGTAATGAAAGACGCTATTGATGTCGCGGTCATTCAAGTACCTGATCAATCCCTGACGCTGCTCGAGCGTGGGCAGCACCAGGTAATACATATGAAATGGCTGCTCACAGTGTGAAGGCACGGAAGGGAGCTGAACGCCGAAATTCTCTGCCCAATCCCTCAGGTGCTCGTCGTAGTACTCCCAGATCCGCTGCCGCCTGGCCTGAATGCTATCGCGCGCTTCCAGTTGGGCGTAAAGGAAAGCGGCGAGAATATCAGACGGCAGATAACTGGAGCCGATGTCGACCCAGGTGTACTTGTCCACTTGACCCCGGAAGAAACGGCTGCGGTTAGTTCCCTTCTCCCGAATGATCTCAGCGCGCTCGATATACTGAGGGTCGTTAATCAACAAGGCCCCACCCTCGCCACAAGTGAAGTTCTTGGTCTCGTGAAAGCTTTGGGTGGCCAAGCAACCGAGCGTGCCCAGATAACGGCCCTTGTACTTGCCGAACAAACCGTGCGCGTTATCCTCGACGACGGGTATGCCATGCCGCCCGGCCGTGTGCAAAATGGTGTCCATCTCGCAAGCAACGCCGGCGTAGTGAACTACGACAATTGCTTTAGTACGCGGTGTGATGAGGTCTGCAAGTTTGGTCTCATCAAGATTAAGAGTGTCCGGTCGGATGTCGATGAAGACGGGCCGGGCGCCTCGCAGCACGAAAGCATTGACGGTAGAGACAAACGTGAATGAAGGTATGATTACTTCGTCGCCGGGTTTGATATCGAGCAGCAGAGCCACCATCTCCAGAGCGTGAGTACAGGAGGTGGTCAGCAGCACTTTGGGAATCCGAAGCTCGTTTTCGATCAGAGCATGGCATTTCCGGGTAAATGCCCCATCGCCAGACAGCTGCCAGCTAGAGATCGCTTTCTGGATGAACTCAAACTCTTTTCCGGAAAAGAATGGACGGTTAAACGGGATATGCAAAAACTTGATCTTCTCCTTATCAATGCGGAGACATTGAAGCTTTGTATTTGAAATTCTATCCCCGGCTGGTGACAACGATTCCGACGATTATCAGCAACATTCCCAGAACCTTCGGCGCAGTGATAGCCTCATGGAACAGGACAGCGCTGAAAATCAAAACCAGGACAAAAGCCAGGCTCATAAAAGGGTAGGCATAGCTCAGCTCCAGCTTTGTCATTGCTGCCATCCAGCCAAGGCCGGCAAAAAAAACCCCGAGTATAGCGGTAAGAATCCAGGGGTCAAGCATCAGCCCGGTCAAAAAAACAGCCTTCTTTGCTAAATCCACAGGAAGAGGACCAGCACGGCTTACGCGCCATTTTACGATCAACTGGGAATACGCCGTCAGCACAACCGTGCAAAAAATAAAGCCCATTGAGAAGTCCGTTTTGGTTTCGCTCATTTTCTCTCATCAAAGTGAATCGCCCGAGCAACAGGGCAGAGTTTCGGTTAGGTTTGGATAAGTGTCTAGTTCACCTTCCCACAGGCCAGCATGGTCAACCCGAGATTCGACCTGTAAAAAAGGCGCTGTAGAACGAACAATGGGTAGAGGGCGGCCCTATTGAGAATCAACTTGAATAAAGACGGGAAAGCAGTTTTCCAGGGGATTTCTCTGATACCGCTGGTTTCGGTCTGTTCACGTGCGGATCGGGCCATTTTGTCAATTTCAGGGCTATTGCGGATAAAAAAATTGCTGAAGTGAAATAACAGGTTAGCTACTGGAACGGCCACCGACCAGACAGTTACGTCAGTCAAACCAGCTGAAATGAGCGTCTCTCTCAGATCGTTTCTATCATAACGACGGAGGTGACCGACTGTTTCATCCTCAATCCCCCAACGATCTCGTCTTCCAGGAACGGCGACAATAATGTGACCGCCGGGCTTAATAAAGTCGACGATCCTTCTAAGAAACCCCACGTGGTTTTTGACGTGTTCCATGACCATCATGCTTAACCCAACATCAAACTTCTCGCCACCAAGATCGAGGTCAAAAATATCACTGGCGAGCAAACGATATCGACCGTCTTGAATGTACTCGCGCAGATTGGTTTTGGCTTGCTCAATGGCCTGTGGGGAGAAATCAATGCCCAACCCCTGCCAGCCCTTCTCGCACAGCCGTAATGATAAGACTCCAGGGCCACACCCTACCTCCAAAAATGTCGTTCCGCCGGTGGAACGAATCATCTCCATAACTGCTTCGTAGTGACACCAAGATCCAGGCGGATCAATCTTAACAAGTTTCATACACTGCCCAGCACATCACGATAATTGAGCCCCCGGCGAACCACTTCTCTGTTAGAGTCTCGCTCCTGTTTAACCTTGTCCTCTGCGATAAAGGCGCTCATCCTCCGGTCGATAATACTCGTCAAGACTTGTAACTACTCGTGCATACCAGCCAAGGAGTTGCTGAGTACGCGGCGCTTGCTCCAG
>DATBRN010000384.1:0-5941 GCA_036560225.1 Pyrinomonadaceae bacterium
CGACTGCGCGGATTGATCCCCACTCTTCCCGCCACCCATTACGCCGAGCCCCGACAGGACTGTCCTCGCCGCCATGTATGCGAGATAGATATGGAGGAAACCGCTGGCACCGTACAATACCCGGAGGCCCGTGCCCACGTTTTCGGGGTTCTTGAACGCCTCCACGAACTTCCACGCCGAATAGTGCAGCAAGCCAACGGCGATGATTACCAGAAGCGTTGTCCCGAATGGGCGCCGGCCGATTTCCTCGAGAGCTCCCTTCGTGTCACCCGTTTGACCACCAAAACCAACCGCGACATCCAGGGCCAGCAACCCAACGGCAAGATAAACCGAGCCCTTGGCGAGATACCCAAAACGAATGATGAATTTTAGAAAGCCGCTTTGGAACTTCATCCCGGATAGTCCGTGAGAAAGAACCCAGCCGCCGTATGTCGATACTCGATGCCGGCCATCGTTGGACGCGAGAGTGTGGGCAATATGTCCGGTTTATCCATCGCAGCTGAGAAAACAGTTGGTCCACCTCGCCACTCCGAAGAGCGGACCCATTCCCCCCCAAACAACGTCGCCGCTCGGTCTACTATCATTCACATCGTGTGCTCATATAAGGTACCTTTGGGGAAGGTAATCGATTCTCATTCGCACAGAGATCTACCATGAAGGCAACAACTGCAATACCCCCCTTTGTCGCATCATTGTTGTTAATTTTTTGCCTGATCTCTTTGGCAACACTTTCCTTAGCACAGTTCTTTATAACCTCCGCTGCCCAGGCTCGCGCTGAAGCGTCAATCTCTGAGTTGGAGAAACACCAAAGCAGCACTGGGCGACGTTTTCGACGCGCACTCGCGAAAGTGCAACCGCTGATAAAGCGCTACGGCTACTGGGCCGCAGCCGGGGCCACATTGACAGAAGGGATGGGAATCCCCGCCCCCGGTCAAATCCTTCTCATCGCGAGCGCCTTCGAGGCATCTCAAGGCCAAATGAACATCGCGTTACTACTGCTTCTTGTAACGACCGCCGCCATATTGGGCAATAGTTTTGGGTATATGATAGGCCGCTGGGGCGGTCGTATTGCACTGAACAAGCTCCATATTAACCCGCAGCGACAGGAGCACCTGGATAACCTTTTCAGGCGCTGGGGTGGCCTGGTGATAATGTTGGCCCGTTTTGTCGATGGATTGCGACAGCTGAATGGGATTATCTCAGGTATGCTGAAAATGCCCTGGTGGATCTTTACAGCTTATAACGTCGCTGGGGCGCTCTTGTGGACCTGTGTTTGGGGACTCGGAACTTACTATTTGGGTCGCGACATTCACTTCATTGCAGGTTTTCTTCATCGGCATCGCCAGTTTCTACTTATACTGAGCCTGACCGCGTTAGTCGCTTCATTGGGGTACCTTCTTTCCTCAAGAATACGGCGATAGGTAGCTATTAGTTAAGGTGTGAGAGATCAAGATTCGACGGCGGAGCCAGTACTTCTCACATACGAGATAAAGTCGATGGAGAATTCAATTCAATCCTAGCATCGCCATTTGGTACTCTTCGATCACTTGATCACCTTATCCGCCCGCGCCAGCACGTTTGGTGGAATCGTCAGGCCGATCTGCTTGGCGGTTTTTAAGTTGATCGCAAACTCAAACTTCGTCGGTTGTTCTACGGGAATTTCGGCGGGTTTGGTTCCTTTTAGAATTTTGTCGACCATCGATGCGACACGCTTATATGAGTCGTCCGGACTCGGTCCGTAGGACATCAAGCCACCGTTGTCGACAAATTCTGGCCGCGGGTAGATCGCTGGTAGTCTATTCTTGATCGAGAGGTCCGCAATTCGTTTTAAGTTAAATTGGACCAACGAGTCCTGGGCCACAGCGAGCGCGGCGTAACGTGAGTTGGCGGCCTCTCTAATCGCGCCGTCGTATTTGTCGGCGCTGCTCACTTCGATGGAATATAGTTGCAGACCTAGCTCTCTGGCGGCGACTTGGCTCTCCTTCCACTGTTGTGCATTGCCTGGATTGCGCGGATTCCATAGCACCGCGACACGAGAAAGTTTGGCAATGGATTCCTTGAGTAGCTCCAGCCGTTTGCCAGCCAATACCTCCGAAATCTCCGTGAACCCCGTAATATTCCCCCCGGCCGCGGAAGGCTGTCAACCAATCCGGTCGGAATCGGATCGGCTACACCTGTAAAAACGATGGGGATCGTTCGGGAAGCATTCTTGGCGGCCAGGGCAGTAGGCGTCCCAGGCGCGATGAGCACGTCGACTTTGAGACGGACCAGCTCATCAGCCGCGGCGGGGAGTCGGTCAATCCTATTATCAGTGGATCGAAACTCGAAGGCTATGTTCTTGCCCTCAACATAGCCAAGTTTACGGAATTCTCGCCGCAATAACTCGAACCTGGCGGACGAAGTAGAGGGAACAGGTGAGAGATACCCAATCTTAGGTACCTTTACCTGCTGCTGCGCCTCGGCGATGACTGCAACGGCAAACAGCACCACTGCAAACAGGATTGATAAGACACCCGCTTTCCTCATTGCACGCACCATTCGTTATGTATCACGCGGACGGTAGCGGTAGTAGAGAAAAGTGAGATTCACGACGGAACGTATTCGTCGAGTAGGAGCCTGAGATTGAGTTGATCGACGCTTCGAATCGATCTTGTTAGTGGTTCGCCGAGAGTGCCGCGTTACGATTTCAAGCTTGACTGATCGCCACGAGCGGCGCTATAGGTGCGCATTCCCTCGGGGATGCGGCATGCAATCCTTTCAGCTCATTGTCCAGATCGCTCTATGGCTCGGGCTTTTCCTCTGCGTAACGATATCCGCATATCCTCACGGCACCGAGGACTGCTCGCAGGGCAGTCTTTCGCCTTCATTGTCCTGCGGGAGCCAGGACACAACACGCGCCTGCAAGCCGTTAACGGCCGGTGCTTGGGATGCAGCTATCGTTTCGCGTGGATTGTGATTCGGAGCAAAGGTTGTTCTGCCGTTCGTGCGGATAGACGTTTGTCTATCCGATCTAATCTCCACTCGGTCACTTGATCACCTTGTCTGCCCGTCCCAGCACCTTCTGCGGAATCGTCAGGCCGATCTGCTTAGCGGTTTTCAGATTGATCACGAATTCAAACTTCGTCGGTTGCTCCACTGGCAACTCGGCAGCTTTAGCTCCCTTCAGGATCTTGTCTACGTAAACAGCCGCGCGCCGATACAGATCCCGACGGTCCACTCCGTAGGACATCAGGCCGCCATCTTCAACATATTCTTTTTGCGCGTATATCGCAGGCAATTTATGACTCGCTGCGAGCGCGATGATGCTCTTTCTTTGTCCAAAAAAAGAAGCCCCACTAAGAGATATAATCGCATTGACTCGCTCGCGAACTGCAACCTGAAACGCGTTCACTAAATTATCGAGCTCGCTCCCCCCCCCCGGATCTCCACTAGTTTTAACCCGAGAGCTGATGCCACCTCTTTCATGGATTTCACTTGGAGTTGAGCTCCTAAACCACCGCCACCAGTGCCGGTGATGACTCCAATTCGTGTAGCTTTAGGGAGCACCTCCTTGAGGATTTCGACCCTCTTCCCGGCTAGTTCGTCGGCGAAGCTTGCAACCCCGGTAATATTTCCGCCCGGCCGCGCCAGGCTGGCGACAAGTCCTCGCGCAACCGGATCGCCAACGCTTGCCATCACAATGGGAATAGTGCTAGTTGCCTTCTTGGCGGCCATAGCCGCACTTGTGTCGGCGACCACGATCACGTCAGGCTTAAGGCGCGCCAGTTCAACTGCGAGTTCGGAAAGCCGATCGAGCCCTTTTCCCTCGGCATAACGGTACTCAATCGTGAGATTCTTTCCTTCAATCCAATTAAGCTGAATCATCCGTTTTCGGAAATCGTCCAGAAGATCCGCACTGCCAGCAGCAGTGCTGTTGTCTAGATATCCGATCCGAGCGGCTTTCCCCGTCTGCTGCGCGTCGGCGGGAGGAACAGTTATCAGCAAGACAGTTATCAGTAACCAGAAAAGAAGTTTTGACTTCATCCTTTTCGCTCCTGTCTTTTCACTGACGACTGATCACTGACCACGGTAACTGTCATTTGATTACCCTGTCCGCCCGGAACAGCACCGACTGCGGAATATTTAGATTGAGCGCTTTGGCCGTCTTGAGGTTGATGACAAATTCGAACTTCCTCGGCTGCTCCACCGGGATGTCGGCTGGCTTTGCGCCTTTGAGAATCTTGTCAACAAAGACTGCGGCGCGCCGCCAAGAGTATAGTTCCTCCGGTCCGTAGCTCATTAGACAGCCCTCGCTTGCCCAGCCGACTGCCTCGCACATTGACGGCAGCCGGTGCTTCAGCGCAAGTGCCAAAAGCCGTGTGTGGTGAAGCGTCGTGAAGCTGCCCCGAATTAGAATCACCGCTTTAGCTTGTTCCTTTACCATCCCAGCATAGATTCTCTCGAACTCCTTAGGATCTTTTAACCGCGCAAGGAGCACGGCGCTAAGCGCAAATGCGAAGACGCCTTTTCTGACTACTGACCACTGACTACTGGCTATTTTCATTAAAATCCCCGTGCCGACAAAACGCCTAACCCCTTACCACTCACTCCTTACCGTATTACTTTGTCCGCCCGCGCCAGCACGTTCGGCGGAATCGTTAGGCCGATCTGCTTAGCGGCTTTGAGATTGATCACGAACTCAAACTTCTTCGGCTGCTCGACGGGCAGATCGGCGGGTTTGGTGCCCTTGAGGATCTTGTCCACATAGGTAGCGGCGCGGCGGTACAACTCGGCTACTTTCACGCCGTAGCTCATAAGCCCCCCAGCCTCCACATATTCTGGCGTGGAGTAAATCACCGGGAGCCGGTTCTTTACTGCGAGCTCTGCAATATCCGTTCGCTGAGAAAAGAGTATGGGGCTCGCCATCGTGAGAACCGCGTCAGCATGACCCTTGCTTGCGTCACGGAATGCGATCTCGATATCCTTGCGATTTAGCACGTCTAGGAATTGAAGCTTCACTTTCAACCCGCCTGCGGCAACCTCCGTCTCTCTTAACGCTTGCGCATTGCCCGGTTGGGTCGAAGTACCGAGGAAGGCTACGCGCGTGAGCCTTGGAACAATCTCCTTCAGAAGCTCCAGTCGTTTTCCGCCTATCTCCGGGGCAAGCGTTGACAATCCAGTGATGTTCCCACTTGGGCGCGCCAGACTGGCGACGAACCCGTTGGCAACAGGATCGCTATCGTTCGTCATGACAATGGGAATCGTGCTCGTTGCTTCCTTGGCGGAGCGCGTTGCTGACGGACTCGCGACGATAACGTCTACCCTGAGGCTCACTAGCTCAGCCGCAAGCATGGGAACGCGATCTAGCTTTCCCTCTGCATATCGCCACTCAATGACAATGTCTTTTCCCTCAATGTACCCGAGCTCGCGCAGACCGTGCCGGAAAGCCTCGACCCAGTCCGAAACAGCGGAAGAGGAGGTACCGCTTAGGGCTCCTATGCGGAAGATTTTCCCAGTCTGCTGCGCCTCGCTTATGGCTGCAACAGCAACTGCAAACAGGATTGATAAGAGACCAGCTTTCTTCATTGCACGGACAATCGCTATGTATCACGCGGGCGGTAGCGGGGAAAAGTGAGATTTACGACGGAAAGCGACAGGTATTCGTCGAGTGGGAAAACCAGAATCAGCCTGAGATTGAACTGCGTCAGACTAACCAATGATTAAGGTGGGGGAATTTTGGCGACGTGAACCGAAACGAATAAAAAATCCAGTTGTCGGAGATACGGACTAGCGTCGTTTTGGAAGCGAGACAGTCAGCACCAAAACCGGTCTATCTATTGTTGCTGTAATAGGGTCTTCTTCCTTGCGCGATAAGCTGCCGAATCTCCGGGGCAGTCTGTTGGAAATGATCGGCAGGCTTTAAAGAACTTTGGACGTTAGCGGAGATTTAATTGACGGAGAA
>DATBRN010000385.1:0-7367 GCA_036560225.1 Pyrinomonadaceae bacterium
CTGCGACCACTGAGCTCTGGAAACTAAGGTTGAGTCTTGGGCCGGTCGCTACCGCTCTCGGTACTGATGTGGAGCGATCTCGCCATGGACGTCTTCCACCGCAAGGCATGGCGAATCAGACTCGGAAGGCAAACTGCATCAGTACCCATTTTGCGGTACTGGCGCAGTTTGGCTATTGGTCGCTAGGTAACGATACGCTTCGTGGCTACGGCTTTGCCGCCTGATGTGCGGAAACGGCTATGCCCTTCCGTTAGTGCCGAATTGATTCTTAGGGGCTATGCCCCCGGGGGCGCAGCCCAAGAAATTATCCGCCGTTTACGGAAGGGCATAGCCACTTCCGCACATCAGACGGCGAAGCCGTGCCGGGGAGATTCCATTGTTGCGTCAAATGACGAAATCCAAGCTGAATGGATACCCTATCTGCGATTTCTTAACAACCAACTTGCGCGCTTTTGGTAATCGCTCCAACATCGAAGTCTCGAGCTTGGGATCGGTACCTTTCCGGTGACGCGACTATCGTAGAACTTCGGCTATCAAATTTTGACATTTAGTAAGCCAGCTCAAGGTTTTCTTGCACAACAACTCTCGGAACTAAGCTATAATCATCCGTTCTCAACAAATCCCGGTAAGGAACGAACAAACTTGGTCCAGCCACCAAAAGTAGCCAGCAAGTACGCTGGAAAACGTCTCCTGATCGTCGACGACGATACGGATATGCGCCTGTTGCTAGCGGAGTATTTTCGTCGACTCGGATTTTTCGTGGAGGAGCGGGAAAGCGCCTCGGAAGCGCTTGAAGCCGCAACTGGCGGCCGGTTTGATTGCTTTATTCTGGATGTTTCGATGCCCGGCATGACCGGCTTTGAAATGCTCAAGCGCGTGCGAGATAGAGGCGTGCAGACTCCGGCGCTTTTTTTGACTGCCCACGATGCTCTCGACTATAAGGTTGCCGGCTATGAGGCTGGTGCTGACGACTATCTGGCGAAGCCTTTCAGTCCCCGCGAGCTGGAGTTTCGCATCGAGGCTCTGCTTCGCCGGACAGCCGGAATCCAGACGGAGACTGAGAACGAGCGTGTCCAGGTTGGCGATCTGGTGATTGACAAACGACGACATGAAGTAATCCGTCAAGGCACTCGGGTTGACCTTACGCCGCTTGAATTTCAAATTCTGGAGTTGCTGGCTTCTGAGCCCGGCCGCGCCTGGTCGCGCAATGCCTTGCTGGATAGAGTTTGGAGCACCGAGTACGAAGGCTACCAACGGAACATTGATCCACACATCAATCGATTGCGAAAAAAACTGGAAACTGACCCCAAGAACCCGCGTTATGTACTTACGGTCCGCGGCGTCGGATATAAACTAAACGAAGCTCCGTAAGGGCGCTGGTGAAATAAAACCGAAGCGATGAGTGTGGTCCGCGCGGCGGGGATAAGGCGGGGGTCCCCAGCGGGGCAGCCCCGCTGGGGTGCTAATCCCACCTTCCTGACCACGAGGTAGTAGAGTTGAGTTGAGATTCTTGCTAGATCAGATTCTTGCTAGAAGGGCATTCAAGACGGTTTGACCAAGCTACTTAGACAAGCTCTCAGGTTGGGAAGGTGGGCTTCCACCCCAGCGGGGCTGCCCCGCTGGGGACGCCGGGCTTGCCCCCGCTCTGCTCCTAAGAAGCTTCGTAGAAGTATTAGTCAATCGCCTACGACTCTGCTTCTCGCTTTAACCGCCATTGTTATTCTCTCCTTCAACGTGTCCACTGCAACGGGACAGCAACCAACCGGACGTGAAATTGCTTTTCCAAAGACGATCCAGTGGTACAAACAAAGAGGTGTTACCCGGTATCGGCTTCAGATTGCCGGCGACGAGCAGTTTGAGAACGTGTTTTTTGATGGGCCGGTCATCGGCGAGCAGTACCGCGTGAGCGATTTGTCAGCGGGCTATTACTACTGGAGAGTAGCACCTATCCCTTCCCGATCAGAGTTTTCATGGCCGGTCCGTTTTTTCATTTCCGGCGGAGTGGTGATGCCGGTGAGGCTAGCCGGTCGTGGGAGCGGTGCTCGGTTCGTACCGGCTATAATAACGCCCAGGTTTCGCTAAAGAGGTCCGGCCCGGATGTGGCTTATCACTTCGCTGATTTTTCTGGTTTGGTTCATTCTAAAAGTTCTCCTCCACAAAGGCGGTTACGTTCATATCCTTCTGCTCCTCTCCCTGTCCATGGTTGGTGTTCGGCTTATGGCCGAACGCAAGACGCGATATCACAAAAACACTCCTGGACGATAACTTGACCCTTTTCTTATCAGTCGGCAACAATGAACGCTGACGCTGCATCAACTACAACGAGGTCCTTTCGGCGAGGAGCCCCAGGGTTGGTGTTTACTACTTATTAAGGAGTGCTTGTTATGCGTTCTCGTTCACTTTTAGCCCGATTCGCGGTCTTATTGCTCCTGGTGAGCGTACTGGCTTTAGGCGCGACAATCGCGCCGGTCTTTGGCCAAAACGATGTGCCACGCCAGACTATCGCCATCACGTATCCGCTTGATGAGACTGTGGTGGTCAAGTTTCGCGGCACGACGTTGCTGCCGCGCCTGAAAGGCGAAGCAAAGGTCAAACGCGCCGGTCGACGAGGCACGCGCGTGGAACTGGCAATCGACAACCTGCCGCGCGCGAACGAACTGGGTGGCATCTATACAACCTTCGTCCTCTGGGCTATTTCGCCGAGTGGGAGCGTTGACAATCTCGGAGAAATCAAGAGAGGCGGCAGTGCGTTTGTTGCTTCCAAGCTCGATGTCACGACTCCGCTTCAGACTTTTGCATTGATCGTAACCGCCGAACCCCACTTCCTTATGAAAGTCCCTAGCCGCATGGTGGTGCTGGAAAACATTGCGCCGCAACGGCCCGGCAACAGCAAGATCGAAACTGTCAGCGTGCAGTACATCGGAAACTCAAGCGATTATTTTAAGGACCCGCGTGTGCCTGAGATAGCTTCGACAGACTACAAGGACACCCCGGTCTCGTTGCTTGGTGCGCGCCAGGCGATCAATCTGGCACGCTTCGCTGGTGCTCAGCAGGATGCTCCGCAGGAACTTCAGGAAGCCGAGGATCTTTTGTTAGCCGCCGAGAAAGCCTTGCGATTTGATGAGCCTACAGCGGAGGTGGATGTGAAGGCACGTAAGGCCACCTCCTTCGGCGTAAAGGCCGAAGAAATGGCGATGTCGCGGCGTGCTGCGCGTTTGCGTCGCGAGGACATTCAACGCCGCGATGAAGCGTTGCATTCGGCAGAGAAGACAGCCGAATCCGCTCAGCGGGAGATTGAACAACTTCGCGCTGACCTTGAGCGAGAACAACGTGCGCGGGAACTGGCTGAACGAGATTTGGGCACGGCAAACGACCAATTGCGCGAGCAGCGCAGCGAGGTTGCACGTCTGCGCGACGAACTGCAAACCGTGCGGTCCGAGGGTGAAGCGGCGAAGATCAGTCTCGCCCGAATCGAAGGTGCCAAACGTGCGGAAGATGACCGGAGAGAAGCCGAAGTACGTGAACAACAGCGGCGTGCCAGCGAAGCGACGTTGAAACAGTCACTCGCCAAGTATGGGACGGTTAAGGAAACTGCGAGAGGCTTTCAACTCTTGTTGCCGGAATCGATCTGGACTGCCCCTCGGGCTGCAACTTTGGTTTCAGCCGCAGCTGCGAAACTCGAACCGTTGGCGGCGCTGATCGCAAGCAATCCTGATTACCAAATCATCATCGAGACCTACACCGATAGCAAAGGCGACGAGGTGACACTGCAACAGCTGACCCAGGAGCGTGCGCGGCAGTTATCGGATCGTTTTCAGGCGGCGGGCGTTGACGCTTCGCGCCTTCAGGCCAACGGCATGGGCGCCGCCAATCCACTCGCCACTAATGCCACGCTAGGCGGCAGAGCGCGCAACCGGCGAACGGAAATTACTTTCACTGTTGTTCCGGCAAGCAGCGCAACAAATCAGTAGGCAGACGGCCTCCGCCAGGAGCAGACGGCAGGAGCAGTCGGCAGGAAAAAGAGAAAAGCATTTTTCATATCACATTTTTCATATCTCATTTGTCATTGCGAACATAGCGATTTCGGGAATGCAGAAACGCCGAATACAAAATGCGATGAAAGATGACAAATGACAAATGAGAAATGAGAAATGGAAAATCTTCCCTCTAGCTCCGGGGGTCCGGCCGTCAGTCCTGCCGACTGCACCTGCAGTCTGCCTCCTTCTTAACTCATGTCTCCACTCGAGGTCCTACAATTAGTTGGTTACTCAATTGGCGCGGTTCTGCCGATGTGGATGGGTTATCAACTCTTATCCCGCCGGCGCAAACTGAGTCCCATTGAGCGCATGCTTCTCGCCCTGGCGGTGAGCGTATGCGGATGGCACAGCAGCAATCTAATCATTACGCTGCATGGACTGTTTGGACTGCAGGTCAACCCCTGGGTCACGTTCCTACGGATTACAGATACCGTTGCCGTCATCAGCATTACCTTCCTTTACTCGTTCCTGCTTCACGTCCACATTTATCTTTGGGCTAATTCCGCCAACCGTCCATTGAAGGTAAGCGAAAAGGTCCGGATCTATCTTTCCTACTCAACCACGCTCTTTCTCCCACTCGCCATCTATAAGATTTGGACGCATCAGTACGCGCCGATGCTCCAGCGAGTTCATATCTTTGTGATACCGATGGCGGTCTGGATCACTTATGTGCTCATTGTGATCGCCATCACTGAGTTGTTGATTGCGAAGCGAAGCCAGAACGTGAGCGAACAGCGAATCATGCGCACGCTCGCGGCTTCGTTTGTAGTCATTGGGATCGTAATTCTTGCGGCATTGGCGCTGGGGCTTGGTGAAGGCACTCAAGCCGGTTTGTACCTGAAGACGATTGCGAATTTGGGCTCTCTGCTGCCTTCGGCGCTACTGGCTTACTATATCTATCGCTATCGTTATCTTGAGTTGATAATTGAAGAAAGCTTGATCGTGGCGTCGTTTGCCGCCGTCGTCCTCCTAATCTACCTCTACGGCATAAGAACGATTGGTGACTGGATGAGTTCCCGCTATGGCATTCGTGCCGGCGTAGTTGAAGCACTCCTGATACTCGGTTTGGCGCTGGCAGCGGCGCCGCTGCGAAATTGGCTGGAGAAGCGGTTTCATAAATTGTTTGAGCGCGAAGCGGCGCTTTACCGGCAGATTGTTTCGCGCATTAGTTCCTACGCCGGCCAGTATCAACAGTTGCCGGACCTACTCGATTTCGTCGAGCAACAAACAACGAGGGCGTTGAATCTCCGTAGAGTGCGTATCGTTATCAGCGATCGCGAAGACGGTGAAGACGAGGAACAGAATGGCGCGGGAAGCGGTAGAACAATTCACCTAAGCGGTCTCCGACTGGGCGAAAAAGGAACATCAGGGAAGACTCAGATAGCAACTGAAGCGTGGATTGGACAGATACTCGAATCGTCGAGTCGAAACGATTGGGCTCCAGTTGAAAACGATCCTTTGCTTGCTAAGAGCGGATACAAGATTGCTTATCCACTCAGACGCGAAGAAAAAGTCTCAGGGATTTTGCTGGTCGATGCTGCGTCCGGAACGCTGACCGAAGACACGCGCTCCGTGCTTGAGATTCTGGCGGGCCAGGTTGCAATTGCGATCGAGGACTGCCGTTTGGTGGAAGAAAATGTCCGCCTTGAAAGAAGACTCGCCGAACGCGAGCGGCTCGCAACACTCGGACAGATGGCGGCTACCGTGGCACACGAGATAAAGAACCCGCTGTCGGCAATCAAATCGATCGCGCAGGTGATGGGTGAAGACGAGAGCCTTGGTCGCGAGTACGCGCGCGATTTGAGTCTGATCGTTGGTGAGACAGACAGGCTGGGCCAGAGCGTTACTCAGCTGCTAAGTTTTGCGCGCAAAGAGACTCCGGCTGAGGTGCCTTCGCGGGCCGAGCAACTCATCAACTCGGTCGTGCGTCTGTTTCAGGTTAATGCGGAAAAACAGGGTGTCACCCTTTTTGTGAAAATAGAAAACGACGAAGAGCTGGACGGCGCCGTGGTGTCGGCCGTGAGAGTGGCGCTCTCGAACCTGTTGCTCAACGCGTTGCAAGCCACACCTGCCGGCGGGGAGGTCAGGGTCGAGCAAAAGATTGCAGACGGCGTTCTAGTAATATTGGTTGAAGATGGTGGGCCGGGCGTATCCGAAGCGCTGCGCCAGCGTATCTGGGAGCCATTCTTTACAACCAAGCAAAGAGGCACCGGCCTGGGACTGGCGATTGTTCGCAAGCGCATCCAGGAGGCGGGCGGCACTGCACGGCTGGTGTCAGGAAGTAACGGCGCCGGTGCAACGTTTGAACTGCGCGTACCCTTAGGCCCCTGATCCAACCGATAACTTCACTGCAGCTATGATTGAAACGCTTATGAAGCGCTCAAGTTTGTTTTTGCTGGTCAAGTAGAAAATCTCATGAGGTTATCTATCTTGAGTCGACCCCCTCAACTTGGCTGACTACTAGTCTAATCACTCCTCAGCATCTCCTAAGTTGGAACTTTAGCTGGGTATGCGCGTGTTACTTACCGATTGCTGGCCCACTGCAATTAGTTCCTGAATAGAGTCCATCAGCAGAGCGCGGCGCAATTGTAGAAAGAGTCGAACAAGTCGCGCACTTGCTCTCCTCATTTCCGAAAGTCAACAACTTCGCGAAGGAGATATGTCTATGAGTCTGCGTAAGAGTCTGTCAACACTACTACTTTCAATCTGCGTGATTGGCGCAGCAGTCAGTAGTCAACAAGTCTTAGCTCAAACTGCCGCTGATTCCCCGGCTAATGCTCAAATCGAGAAAGCGGATGGACCTGATCTGGACACTCAACTCTATTTGGTTCTCGCCACCAACCAGAATGTTGACGACGCCAAGCTCCCCGCCGCACTCGATTCGGTGGTGAAACAATTACGCGCGTCGCTGCCGTTTAAGAATTACCGTCTCGCTGCCACCTTGCTTAGTCGCGTGAAGGACAATGGTCGTTT
Source organism: Pyrinomonadaceae bacterium (assembly GCA_036560225.1). Classification (GTDB taxonomy): domain Bacteria; phylum Acidobacteriota; class Blastocatellia; order Pyrinomonadales; family Pyrinomonadaceae; genus PSRF01. The sequence continues at coordinate 7,011 of DATBRN010000385.1, forward strand.
GAACTTGAAATGGATCGGTGGGCCGCTGGTTCCTTCAGGCGCCGTTTCGGACACCACACCAAGTTTCAATGAATTCAAAATACTCGGAGTGAAGCTAGTGGAAGGAACAGGGGGTCAGAAGCAAGTACGCATGGAGGGTTTCAGCTTCGGGGTGCAGATTCCGGTAGTGACCGCCTCCACTATTGCTTCCAATGGTCCGATAGCGCCCATCATTAACTATGAGAGTACGGGGCTGAACACGGACATCAGCATGCGCGAAGGTGAAGCGGCAATTGTGGGTACACTGAATATCGGCCCTTCTGGCGACGCGATCATCCTGGTGATGTCAGCCAAGCGCACTCACAACTGACGAAGGAG
>DATBRN010000386.1:0-5974 GCA_036560225.1 Pyrinomonadaceae bacterium
CTCAGGTGAATTACATGGAGCCCCCTATCGCATTCGCGTTCCGGCCGTTTGGAATGGAACACTTCTGGTCTTCGCTCACGGCTATCGCGACAAAGCGGATCATCCGGGAGAAATCGACAACCGCAATGCCGATATTGCCCCTAACCCTGCGCTTGAAGCGCCGTTGCTCGCTCTTGGCTACGCACTCGCTGGCTCAGCGTGGCGCGACAACGGATGGGAAATCGAAGGAGGAATTCAGGACATCAAAGATTTGACAGTCCTTTTCCGTTCGCTCGTCGGTCAACCCGATCGAACCCTTCTCGTGAGCGTTTCGCTGGGTTCAATTATCGGTTTTGAGAGCATGGAACGGTTTGGTGGTCTTTATGATGGCGCACTCTGCTTGTGCGGCGCAGGATCTGGCTCTATCCGCATTTGGGATTCTGGAGTCGCTCTCTATCTTGCGTACGATGTTGTCTTTGGCGTACCGGCATCGTGGGGCACAGTGGGTGAAGTGCGGAATAATATTGATTTTGAAACGGAAGTGCTTGCCAAACTTGTTCCTGAACTGAGCAATATAGCCAATTTCCCGAAGTTTGAATTCCTAAGGCTGGTCGCGCAGAATCCTGGTCGCGGAATAACACCTCCTCCTCCACCTGCGTTCTTTCCAGGTTGGGCAATCACCGACTTCTTTTTCCTGACTGAGGCACGCGCGGAACTTCAACGCCGCGCTGGTGGACCATTCGTGCAGAACCTTAATCAAAGTTACAACCTGACGTCAGCTGAGAAAGCATACTTGGCCGGCTTGGGACTTCCGACTCCAGTTGTCGACGCCTGGTTGGCCCAAATGAATGCGCGCACGAACATTGCAGCACCACCTGCGCCACGCAATTACGTCGAACACTACGCAACCTACACCGGAAAAATTAAGCATCCGGTTTTAACGATGCACACGATTATCGATCCCCTGGTGGTCGTGGCAAACGAATCTGCCTACGCGGAAACCGTGACGGCAGCTGGTCGCAGTGATCAATTGTTCCAGACTTACACAACTGGGGTGGGCCACTGCAACTTCACCGGACCGCAGATACTCACAGGGATCGGGGCGATCGATCTTTGGGTTCGGACAGGTGTAAAGCCTACATCTGCAAGTTTCCCCGGGGTACTCGGGTTCAATAACGCGTTTGTTCCACCACCATTTCCCCAGCCGTGAGGTGAATAGTGAATTAAGTGCAAGACAATTTCACGCTGGCGCTAGCAAAAGTAGCCGTCAATCAAACAAACTGCCTTATTCAAATTGATGAAGCGAGGTGTTCTCGTATAATCTCGCGCGCATCGCATGGCCCTCGAACCCGGCACAAAATTCGGCCGATATGAGATCCGCTCCAAAATCGGGGCGGGCGGAATGGGCGAAGTCTACCTTGCGTATGACAGTCAACTGCACCGCTCGATCGCCCTGAAAATCCTTCCGGCCGAGCTCGCGCAAGACCAACAGCGCATGCATAGGTTTGTGCAGGAGGCGCGGGCAGCGTCCGCGCTTAATCATCCGAACATTCTGACAATCTACGAAGTCGGTGAAATCGAAAACCTCCACTTTATTGCGACGGAATTCATTGATGGAGAAAATCTCCGTGAGCACTTCCGTCACACTCATCTAAAAGTCGGCGACCTTCTCGACATTGCCAGCCAAGTTGCGTCGGCACTCGCAAAGGCGCACGGCTCTGGAATTATCCATCGCGACATAAAACCGGAAAACATCATGGTTACGCGTGATGGCTACGTGAAGGTCCTCGATTTCGGTCTCTCAAAGCTGACAGAACAATCTGCAACAACCGACACCGAAGCGCCAACCCAGGCGCTCATTAATACGGAACCAGGCAAGGTGATGGGGACGACTCGTTACATGTCGCCGGAGCAAGCACGAGGTCTGGATGTTGATGCACGCAGTGACATCTGGAGTTTGGGTGTTGTGCTTTATGAAGCGGTGACAGGTCACGCGCCGTTTGAAGGTCCAACCACAACTGATTTAATCGTTTCAATTCTCGAACGTGAGCCCCCTGCAATTTCACGATTCAATCCGGATGTGCCCCATCAGCTCGAGCGAATAATCCGAAAGACGCTCGCGAAGGAGGCTGACGAGCGTTACCAGGTAATCAAGGATCTGCAGATCGACCTGAAGAATCTGAAACGTGAAATTGAAATAGAGGCTGAAATCGATCGAACTCTGCCTCCCGAAGTTCGAGCCGCGGCGTTGTCAACAAAAAGCGCGAGTTACTCCGACGTTCAAACGGTCCAAGGTGTGCGGCCCATTACAACTGAAACGGCGTCGGCTCATTCTGTCTCGAGTGCTGAATACGTTATCAGCGGGATTAAACAGCACAAGGCAGCTGTACTCATTGGTGTGGTTCTGATTGCGTTAGTTGTTGGTGGAGGGTTCTTATTGTTTGCTCGCCGAGCACCGGCACTGACCGATAAAGACACGATTCTGCTCTCTGATTTCACTAATACAACCGGTGACGCAGTGTTCGACGGAACTCTGAAGCAAGCACTCGCGGTGCAATTAGGGCAGTCGCCATACTTGAGCATCGTGCCCGATGATCGCATTCGCGACACCCTGCGCTTTATGGGCCGTTCGCCCGAGGAACGACTAACAAAGGACATTGCTCGTGAGATCTGTCAGCGACAAGGAGTAAAGGCTCTGCTGGCGGGATCCATTTCCAGTCTTGGGTCGCATTATGTTCTCACCCTTGAGGCATTGAATGCCGCAAGTGGCGACTCCTTTGCGCGCGAACAAATCGAAGCCTCAAACAAGGAGGAAGTTCTAAAGGCGCTGGGCACAATTGCGTCGAAGTTGCGTGAGAAACTGGGCGAGTCGCTGGCGTCTATTCATAAGTTCGATGCACCTATTGAAGAAGCGACAACGTCATCGTTAGAGGCGCTGAAAGCCTTTTCACTCGGCGACGAGCGCAGGGCTACCGGCAAATATGAGGAGGCTATACCCTTCTACAACCGTGCTACGGAAATCGATCCAAACTTTGCGGTTGCTTACGCACGCTTGTCAGTCATGTACTTCAATCTTCGACAGTCGGAAAAAACGGAGGAGTACGCACAAAAGGCATTCAATCTGCGGGACCGCGTCAGCGAACGTGAGAAGTTTTACATCGCTGCAACTTATTACCAGAACGTGTTAGGGGATCTCGACAAGACAATCGAATCACTTGAACTTTGGAGACGAACCTACCCACGCGATTACGTTCCGCTAAACAACCTGGCAGTCAATTACAACTTTCTAGGTGCGTACGACAAACAGTTAGAGGCGGCCCACGCTGCATTTAATCTCAACCCCAACGCCGCGTCGCCTTATACAAACCTTGCGTGGGCTTACTTAAGACTTAATCGGCTTGACGAGGCGCGAAAAATCATTGAGGAGGCTATTAAGCAGGATAAGGTTTCGTTTGGAATGCGCGGCGCGATATTTACACTTTATTATCTAAACGGCGATATAGCTGCTCTCAAGCGGCAGATAGACACGGCCGCGGGAAAACCGTTTGAGGCGGCAATCGTAAGATTGCAAGCGGCGGCGAGTTATCATTCAGGTCGGTTGAGAGAAGCACGCGAATTCAGAAAGAAGGCAATAGATTTAGCCTTAGCACGAGGCCAGAAAGATCTGGTTGCCCAACTCCATTCTGACTCCGCGATAATGGAAGCGGTCAGCGGTAATTGTGGCGACGCAAATCAGGCTACCAAAGCGGCATTGAACGCACAGAAAGGAAAAGAACAAATTGCAGATGCTGCATTCGTTTTTGCTTTTTGTGGTGATTCCGCAAAAGGTGAATCGATGCTCAACGAACTTAGCAACCGTTACCCAAACGATACGGCGATCAACCTTGTGTCTCTTCCGCTGGTGCGGGCATTCACGGAGTTGAATCGAAACAATCCGGAAAAAGTGATTCAGCTATTGGAACCCGTCCGTCGATATGAGCGCGGAGAGTTCGCTATGTTGTGGCCTAACTATTTGCGAGGTTTGGCGTACTTGAAGTTGGGACGTGCACGCGAAGCTATCTCCGAGTTTCAGACAATCTTAAATATCCGTTCAACAACCCTCACGCAGGTCATACATCCATTGGCGCAACTTAGTCTGGCCCGAGCGTGGGTAATGGCCGGTGGTGTTGAAGCGACGCCGACTCAGCAGGCTGCGACGGCGAATCCTGGTGCGCCTCATACGGAAACCCGGGACACGGCACTCGCAAGCGCACGCAAGGCTTATCAGGACTTCCTCGCACTCTGGAAGGATGCTGACACCGACAACCCGATCCTCAAACAAGCCCAAGCCGAATACGCCAAACTAAACTAGCCTCACCTGCCAAGAAATTTCTCTTGACACTTTAGGATCAATAATTTAAATACTGTTTAGTCTTTGTTTATCACTAGGCAAAGGCTCTTGTCCCTTCCCGATCTTGTCTCCGTTCGAGATCGAATCCGACTTCCAAAATCCGAGGTACACCATGTCTTTTCCGCTTCTGTCCACCCTCCGTTCCAGTGATTTAGCTATAGATTTAGGCACCGCAAACACACTTGTCTTCGCCAAAGGCCGCGGCGTGGTATTGAGTGAACCCTCCATCGTCGCCATCAACAAGGTGACAAATAATGTCGAAGCTGTCGGCAAAGACGCCAAGGAAATGCTTGGTCGTACGCCCGGCAACATCGTCGCGATTCGTCCAATGAGAGATGGGGTAATCGCCAACTTCGAGGTCACCGAAAAGATGTTGCAGCATTTCATCCGTAAGGCGCATAACGGCCGGACGTGGGTAAGCCCGCGCGTCGTTATAGGCATTCCCAGCGAGATTACGCAGGTAGAGCGCCGCGCCGTCGAAGATTCAGCCTATCGGGCAAAAGCTTCTGAGGTTTACCTTGTGGAGGAAGCCATGGCAGCAGCAATCGGCGCCGGACTTCCAATCACTGAACCCCATGGGAATATCGTCGTCGACATCGGCGGCGGCACGACAGACATTGCAGTCATCAGTCTTGGTGGGATTGTCTACGCCCGGGCCGTACGCACCGCCGGCGACGCCATGGACACGGCAGTGTCAGACTACGTCAAGCGAAAATATAACTTGCTGATCGGCGAGCGGACGGCCGAAGAGATCAAAATCCAACTGGGCAGCGCGTTCCCCTTTGAAGAGCCACTTTCGATGGAAGTGCGTGGCCGCAACCTGGTTGAAGGTGTGCCGAAAACTATAACGGTCACCGACGATGAAATTAGAAACGCACTTGAGCCAGCCGTGTCGGGTATTGTTAATGCGGTGCATGTCGCGCTTGAGCGCACTCCACCCGAATTATCAGCCGACATCATTGACCGCGGTATCGTACTGACGGGCGGCGGCGCGTTGTTGAGAAATCTTGATAAGCGACTCAGAGCCGAGACTGGGCTGCCTGTGTTCGTAGCGGACGATCCGCTGACATCGGTGGTGTTGGGCGCCGGCAAGATGCTCTCTGACTTTGCGCTACTGAAACGCGTGAAGTGGGAGAACACGCTGCAGTATTAGTTGTCGGTGCTGACTCTGTTCTTCTGTGGTGGTCTTTGGTCTTTGGCCCTTGGCCTTTCGAGGTGTGCCCTCTGAGTTGAAGCCTCCGAGCGCCGGTACAGAAAACAGCCAAAGACCAAAGTGAAAACCGAAGACCATGTCGCAATGTTCGACTCAGAATTACAACGAGCGCGGATCGAATTAATCATCACTTTACTGGCGAAGCTATACGTGGTGTTGGAGTTGTCGCCTGACGCTTGTCCCGTATGTCGGAAAACACTCACACACGACGCTGAGTGTCCTATTGGCCTGGCGTGGTCGTTGCTGGATGACGAGCAGAGAGCAGATGCGCGTGCGGCAATCCGAGCGCTCGCGCTCAGTATGGGCTGGGATGAGTCGATAGCCGATCCTGTTACGCACTAGGAAAGCGCGAGGCAGGAGCAGGAATCATTTGCCATATGACATTTGACATT
>DATBRN010000387.1:0-42930 GCA_036560225.1 Pyrinomonadaceae bacterium
GCCACCACCGAGTCCGAAGTCAACCCGACGCGTTTGGGCGAAGGGATTTCAGGCAGAGTCCTGGAATCCGAAAGGCCCCTGGTGGTGGAAAACCTCGAAAGATCGGGACTGAGACCGGCTCCGGCAGATCGAAACTACAGAACGAAATCTTTTATTAGTTATCCCATCACCATGAGCGGACGAAAAATTGGCGTACTCAACGTGGCTGATAAAATCGGCGGCGGAAACTTTGATGACGTCGACCTAAGTTTGCTCGAAATTGTTGGTCCGCAGATCGCGGTTGCTCTTGAGCGCGCCGAGTGGCAGGAGCGCGCCACCCAATTTCAATTGATGTCGATAACCGATCCGCTTACCGGGTTACTCAACCGCCGTTATCTCGAGGAGCGGCTGACCGAGGAGCTGAACCGCTCGCGACGTTACAACTATGCCATGAGCTGCTTGATGATCGACATAGACGACTTCAAAACCTATAACGATCTGAATGGACACCAGGCCGGTGATGTCGCCCTGAAGATTACAGCGCATGCGCTCAAAGCGACCTTGCGCTCCGCCGATGTGGCCTGTCGTTATGGCGGCGAAGAGTTTTGCATTCTGCTGCCCCAAACAACCCTCAGCGAAGCGGGCGTAATCGCTGAACGAATGCGGCAACGTGTCACGGAAACTGAATACCCGTATGGCAAGTCCCAACCGCTGGGAACAGTCAGCGTAAGTATTGGCGTTTCAACTTTCACCAAACAGATCGATACCACGGAAAGCATAATTGCCGCCGCGGACCGCGCTCTCTATAGCGCCAAACGACTGGGCAAAAACCGCATTGAGTCTTACGTGGACGACGTCTCCAGACCGCTCGGCCGTTAGATGAATAGAAGTAACCACGAGGGAATACGTCAGATTCTCGGTCGCGTGAAGCGCGACGAGTTTGTTGGCAGAACTACTGAACTGCAACGGCTCGTGTCCCACGCGACGCAGGCGGCGCATTTGGAGAACACTGCTTATCAGGACGCTGACCGGGGACTTCTCGTGTTGTTAGCGCCGTTGGCGGGGGTTTCTGAACTATTGCGTCAGGTCTATGACGAGCTCTTCAACAAGCGTGAAGTAGTGCCGATCTTTTTTAAGCTGCCAGAGACTGAGACCACCGCCGTCAGCGCGTCAATCGAATTCCTAACAACTTTTCTAATTCAGTACATAGGGTTTCGCCGCGATGAGCCGACGCTTTGCCGCCTTTCACTCACCTTAAATGAGCTGGTCAAACTTGCTCCCTCTGCTGACCTTCCCTGGATTGAAGAGCTAATCGAAGGCTACAACAGCCAACGGTTCTGCCAGAACGATCGAGAGTTGGTTCGGTTCTGTCTTAACGCGCCCAATAGAGTGCCTGCTGGCCATGGTCTGCCATTCATAATGATTGATGCGGTACGGTTGACAAACTACGCCGACTCCGCTGTGCCGCTCGCCACTGAGATTGTTAGAGCCCTGACATGTTCCAATCTTCCCTTTGCACTTGCCGGCTTGCGCCGGGAGATCTTGAATGCCGTGACGCGCGCTGGTGGCAAAGTCGAGTTACTCGAGATGATGCGCCTGGACCGGCTGGACGAGGACGATGCCCGCAATCTCGTCACGTCTGCGGCGCGCCGGCAGCATGTTGCGATAAACGACGAGACCAGAGATTTATTGGTGCAACAACTCGAAGGAAGTCCATTCTTCATGAGTGCCATGTTGCAGGCGGCGCACGAAAAAAATCTGCCGCTCGACTCCTACCTCGCTTGCGAGCGCGTTTATGTTGACGAGCTAATGGGCGGGCGACTCAATAGGCATTTTACCTGCGTGCTGGAGCATGCTGCTCCTGGACCTGAGATTCGTGCGACGGTGGTTCGCCTGCTGTCCGAAGCGGTGCCAAGCGATTCTCTTGAATCATGGCGCAAGCGATTGAATATTGAGAGCGTCGAACTCGAACACCTGTTGCGAGCGCTGCATATTCAAGAGCTTATTAACTGGGACGGCGAGACCATCGATTCCAGCGGCGCTTCCAATGTCTGGAAGGACTACCTAATAAGCCGATTTCGTCTCGACGCACTGCGGGAGCCGCGAGTGTTGGTTGTAGCTGACGTAATGGCCGACGCACTGAAGCGTGCGCCGCAAACCATTGCTCGCCACTACCGCCGCGCCGCGAGTTTTCGTTTGCGGGAGCTGCTTGGTGAATTCAATTGCCAGCGCGTTCCAAAGCGACTGTTCGATTTCGCTGAATTTTCTGCCACCTACAAAGGCGCCACACGAGAAGAAATCGAGGCAGGGCTGGATGCCGACAGCGAGCTTTTGCGCCTTCCTCAAGTCTTTCATACGGCCAGTTGGACTTCATTTAGTCCAGAGCTGCGGCAGTTCGGCGGTGAGGATTCCGTTGTGGCCCGTGGTTTTGAGTGCGGAGCTTATACCGACGCCAATGAGATTTTCTGGCTGGTGGCGAAAGTCAATAGCAAGCTCGAGGCGGATAGAGATCTAACAGCGGCCTGGTTAGACCGCCTGGAAAACGTCGCGCGCCATTTAGGTTTCTCTCGTACACAAAGCTGGGTCATCGCCACTGAAGGCTTCTCCGCTGAAGCTATCGCCCTGCTTCGCGAGCGAAACGCCTATGGATCCAGTCAACAGCAACTCGAGCTCCTGAGTGCTCGTTTCAGCGAAACCGCGGCTGCGCAACCGCGCTCAGAGGAAGCCAATGAGTTCACATTTATCCTGCCGATGGGCAGTGATAACGAACTGCTGGCGGCCACGACTATCGAGCAAGTAGCCCGCCGGCTCAGCTTTAGTCCAGAAGCTATCAATCAAATCAAGACGGCGGTTGTGGAAGCCTGCATCAACGCCGCCGAACACAGCCTGAGCCCGGATCGAAAAATATATCAGCGCTTTCGGTTTGAAAATGATAAATTAGTAATCACTATCTCGAGCCGGGGCGTCCTACCCCAGAACATTCAAGGGCATATTGAAGAAAAATCAAGCGAGCAAGTTCGCCACGAGGAAAACGGAGACGAAACTGAGCAGCGTCGTGGTTGGGGGCTGAAACTAATCAAGGCGTTGATGGACGAAGTTGAGTTTGAACGTGTTGACGAGGGGACGCGCTTGCGCATGACTAAGTATTTGCGGAAGAGCGCCTGAGCCGATCCGGCCCAGGAGACGCGGTGCGCCTGCGGAATGTTGTTTCAACTTTCAATCCAGCCAGAAGGGAAATAAGTGGGGGAACAAATCAAGTCAACAGTCCGCTCATACTGTGTCGGCACTACCGCTGTTATCTACGCGAGCGACTACTTGAACAAGCTTACCGGCGAGAGAATCGAGCGGGAATGTAAGATGCGCCTCGACTCCGGCGCCCGCGCGCTGGTGATCGACTTCAGCGATACGCAATTGGTCAACAGCATCGGCATTTCTATTCTCCTCGGGGTTATTGACATCGCGGAGAAGAGTGGCGCGGCGGTTGTGTTTTCCGATGTGAACGACGAGACAGTTCAACTATTCGAAATGCTCGGCCTAACGCGCCACGTCCTGATCGCCAAAGATGAACAGGAAGCTCTCTCCGGACTCTCAACGCCCCCTATCCAAACTCAACGGAACGGGCACTGACAGTCGTTTGACAATCAGCATTAAGAAACCGGTCGTTTAGAAAGCGGACTTGTCCGCCTCGAGGGGCGGGACACAAGTGTCCTATCTAAACAGGGCTAAACTAAACGACGGTTTCTAATCCTCGACTAGTGTTATAGTTCCCGGGCATGGAGCCAAACACACAAAAACTGATCCACTCCTTCGGCGCCCTTGCCGACCTCGGACAGGAGATAGCGGACACCGGGGACTTCCTCGAGATGGTCCGCACTTCTCTACATCTACTACTAGGCACGCTGGCAATCCGCCGCGGCGCTGTAATCGAGTGTCCCCAGCATCTGGAGATGACAAACCCGCTCGCGCTCTGGGGCCTGGGCGATGAATATGACGCCCACTTTGTCGTTGACGACGCAACCAAGCTAGCATTTCTCAATTCTGATAAAGGGGCGTTTGAAGTTGCGGAAGAACGCGATTTCAAAGAGCCTGGACTGGAGAGTTTCCTTGAGGCACATCGAACGGAATACCGCGCTCAATTAATCGAGTTGGTTGTACCAATGATTGTTCGCGGGCGTTTGACCGGCCTGGTCCTGCTCGGAGGCAAGGCTAGTGGTGAACCTTTCAGCGCCTACGATATCGAAGTGATTCGCTCGATGGTCCGGCACATCGGCGTCGGCATTCACGCGCATCGTTTGCTGGCGGAGGTGAAGCAACAGGCCGAAGAAAACCGCCGGCTTTATGAAGACCTGCGGGCTATCTATCGCGACACGGTGCGAGCTTTTGCCGCCGCGATCGATATTAAAGACAAGTATACGCAGGGCCATTCGGAGCGCGTCGGCAAATACAGTGAACTTATTGCGCGCGAGCTGGGGTTTGGCGAAGAAGCGGTGGAGGGCATGGCCATCGCCGGCTATCTTCACGACGTCGGCAAGCTGGTTGTGGAACGCGATATCATAAACGCGCCTTATCGGATTGATGCGAAACAGTCGAACGAACTGAATCGCCACCCGGCAGCGGGTTTCGAGATCCTCTCGCCCATCAATCATCCCTATGCAGATATACCATTGTCAGCCAGGTATCACCACGAGCGCATGGACGGCTCCGGCTATCCCGACGGTTTAACTGGACCACAGATTCCGCTCGGCGCCAAGATTGTCAGTGTCGCCGACTCGTTTGATGCGATGACGACTGATAGACCTTACAGAAAGCGTCGTACCTTTAACGAGGTGGTTGACGACCTGCGTCGCAACACCGGTTCACAGTTTGACCCTACAGTTGTGGCTGCCTTTTGTCGGGCGATGCTGAAGGAATTGAATGGCGAAACTAAAGAACGCCGCTTCCGAAAGATGCTCGGCAAAGATTACCTGGACGCCAAAAAAGACGCGGCCCTTCTCAGAGAACTACTCACCGAACTCGATCCCAACACCCGCGCAGCAGCCGCCGGCAAGGCCTAAAACGGCGCAGCTGCAGCGGGACCATATACACGCCTCCCACTCAACTCGGTGTCAATGAAGTCAGTCCCACCTCGCGGTAGCGGGTGGGTATGCGTCAGCATCAACCTATTCGTGGGTCTGTGGTTCCCGATAGTGGTTCGCGGCCGCGCCATATGATGTGCGGAACTATCTCGGCTGTATGCGGAGGATGAAGTTGCAGATGGCGATCTTTTGATCGGGTACGATTTCCGTGCGCTCGTCACGCGTCAATTCGCGCCCGGCTACGAGCGTCGGGTTGCGGCCCTTGGCAACAAGCCAATACCGACCATCATTCTCGCGGGTGAGCACCGCGTGGACGCGACTAATTTCCGGATCGCCTTTTAGCGGCAGGTCAACGGTAATGCTTCGCGAGCCACGCCCGATGGTGATCTCAGGTTTGGTAATTGGGACCACTGACTCGCGCACACCGTCTTTCCAAATTTCAACTGAATAAAGTTCCTTAATGCGCGGACGCACTACGGTCTGTTCGCCTTGTTCACTCAGTTCACCTTCTGCCTCTTGCACTTGGGCGCCTGGTTCACTGTCGCCGCGGCTGCCGTCAGCCCGCTCGCGAATGGTGTCGCTAAAGTTCACGCCACCTGCTTGTCCCGAAGCTGCGACGCCCGATTGCGAAGCACCGATGCGCGCATTCACCTGCGTATGCCCGCTCTCCGTTTCATCCCAGACGGCTTGGACCCGAAACTGCCCCTTCTCCAGCGTGCCGTCCACGCGCAGTTCGACCGCAAACGATTTCGCGGCGAGCTGCGTGGATCCGCTCAATTCCTTGGCGCGTTCAGAAAGCACGTGGAACAAGCCCTGTTCGAGGCCGCGACGCTTGTCGCCCTGCCAGTCCTTGTCGTCCTCGGGGCTCAGATAAACGACGTACTCGCGCGGTATGTAGGTTAAACCACCGGGCGGCGTGAACATCTCACGCTGCATGACTGCCTCCACCTCGCGCGCGATCTTCACCAGAAATTCCTCCCAGATGCGGCGTGGTTTGGAATGCTCGTCTGCAGCTTCAAGCAGGTCTTCACCCTGCTCACCGTCGATCCATTTCCGTATTGATTCCAGCAAGCCCATGGTTTGGTAAATAGTAAATGGTAAATGGTAAATCGTTAAATGGTATTTCGGTCAATCAAACTTAACAAACTTCTTATTTATCCAGCCCCGGTCCGAAGTAAAAGGATCTGTCTTGGCGCGTCCGTGTTCCAGGATTTGAATCTCGTACCAATTATCTCCCGTCGCCAGAATCTTTACACGCGAACCCGATTCCGCCAGACCGATAGCCGGCTTGCTCGAATTTGCTTCGGGCCGGAGATTCACGTCCGTTGTTGTAACACCTTCGCGGCCAATCACAAAAACGTCCGACAACAACGGCAGGCCAACGAGTGGATTCCAGTGAGACGTGACAAACTTGTGCGTCGCCAGCAACATTCCGGCGAATAAAGCGATCAATATGGCTGCGACGAGGAAGGGTCGCGCACGGCTTTGACTTACCGGGCGCCGCTGATGCTCCGAGCGTTTGTCCAAGGGTCTTCCGTTTCGCGTTTGATCAGGGAGGGCCGCGATCCTCTCTTTCGCTGAGAGCCCAGCTTGGATGTCTTCATGTCCCCGCACCGCGCTTACCGGCACAACAATCTTCGGGCGCCTCGTCATGCCCGGATCTGCGTAAGGCGTCGCAAGCCGGGGTGGATAGACAGGGGCCGGCGAACTCACCGGCTGGAACCGAGGCATTGGCGGAGCTTCGGTAAAATCCTCCGGCTCAACGCTTAAATCCGCACTCGCCCGGCGGCGTGCTTCTTCTTGCGCTTCAACACCCGCGTCCTGGAGCAGTCGTGTCGGGGGAAGGGCGGCGTCCGCCAGGTCATCCCAGAACTCTTGAACTGTCTGGTAACGATCCGCAGGACGAATCTGTGTAGCCTTTTCCAGAACGCGGAGCACTGGCACCGACCAGTAATGATGTTTGATGTGTTCCGCCATTTCCTGGATCGCGTGTTGGCCAAAGCGCCGCGGCGACTCGCCCGCCAGTAGCGCGTAAGTTGTCTTGGCGAGGGAATAGATATCGGCAGCCGGCGTTAAATGTTCCGCTCCAGTCGCGATTGCGCCGAGATCCAACGAGCCGGTTTGCACTAGCGGATTATGCTCGGGCGCTGAATAGATATTGGTGCCGACGCGCGTGATCGCGCCCTCGGTGGCTTCCAAACGCGCCACACCGAAGTCGGCAATCTTTACGATTTGGCGGTCGGCGCTCAACAAGAGGTTTTGCGGTTTGATATCACGATGAATGACGCCACACTCGTGTGCATGGGCCAGCCCGGAGCAGACTTGCTCGAGGTAAAAGAGCGTCTTCGATATGCTGAGCGTATATTTGCGAGAGAGGGCCGCCATATCACCGCCCGGTAGGTACTCGAGCACAATGTAGTGAAAGGTGGTTCCGGCAAGATCGATTGCGGTTCCGTGTCCAAGGCGGCTAATGATATTCGGATGTCGCACGCGATCGAGGGCAACGGCTTCATTCTGGAAGTTTGCGATGAGCGTGTGCTCGAGTTCTCTATCCGGTGTGTCCTGCAAGAAAATGTTCAGTGCCTTGATGACCACAGTTTGAGGTGCACCTTCTGCTGCGGCGTTATCACGCGCAACATAGATCTCCGCATAGCTGCCGCGGCCCAGACATTCAAGAATATCGAAGCGACCGTCGAGTCTGCTTTGTTGTAGCTTGAGTTCCGGCATCAGTTTGCGCTTAACGCTCCCGAACGCTGCGTTAACTATCCTGACGAATTACACATTTGCAGAAAACCATTCGGCAACGATTAGAGAGATGCATTAGGGGGAGACGGATGGGGACCCAGCTTGAGAAGGAGAGGACGACGGCTTCTGTATCAATTCATCAAAACGCGCCTGGGCCGCCGGCTTCTCTTTGTCTGACTTCAAGGCGATTGCAGCCAGCCCGAGGGTTGCTTCTTTTTTCAGAGTAGCGTTCTGTTGCGGCGAAACCAGATTGGCCCGCGAGATTGCTGCTTCGAATGCTCGAGCCGCCTCGTCGTTGTTACCGACGAGTAGGGAAGCCCGACCATAGAGATAAAGAAACTCCGCATCTGTAGATTCCATAGGATTCTGAATGCCCTGCCTGGACAGCTCGGTCTTCAACTGGGTCGCCAGCCACGTGTTAGCATCGTTATCAACCTCGCGCCGGCTTCTTTCAAACTTCAGGAGGGGGTCATCACCAACGACGGTCGAGCTGGCAGGCGACGGAGATGGCTCTGCGATCGTTGAGTCGGTCGGGTCGACATAAGGTATGCGGCCTTTATACCTTCTGCCGGCATAAAATGCCGCAGCGAGCACGCCCACCAACAACACAAGCACGAAGAACCGCGTCATCATTCTTTCAACACCAGTTTTTGAGCGTGGCGGCGCAACAACCAACCGGCTCTCGATCGCGTCCGTCTGTTTTGCCTCCTGAGTGCCTGTAAACTGAATGGCGCTCAGCGTTGCGTCCGTGACTGCAGGCTCAGCGGCAGGGAATGCTTTGCGCGAGGCTGGAAGAAAACTTCCCTGGTCGGAACTTGCCGCGATACCAGGCTCCTGCTGGCCTGCAGGGATCGGGATAGGCAGCGTGTCGGGTGAAATTGTCCTCTCCAGATCTTCAGCACGGTTGGTGGCGGGAATCGGCGCGCCTATTCGCACCACGACGGCGGTAAGGTTGTCTTCCGCACCGCGTTCGTAACAGAGTCGCTTCAATTCACCGCAAAGCGTAGTTAGATCGTCGTAAGTAATCAGCAGACGCCTTAACTCATGATCTTGAATGTGCCGGGTTATGCCGTCCGTGCAAAGGAGAAACTCAGTACCCTCGTCGACCTCAATCACTTTCATGTCAACTTCGACAACGTTCTCGGCGCCAAGGGCCCGGCTGATAACGTTCTTGCTGGGATGATGCGCAGCTTGTTCGGCAGTCATACGTCCGGCGCGTACTTCTTCTTCTACAACAGAGTGATCTTCAGTCTCCCGCAGCAACTCACCCGCCGGTGTTAGGCGATATAAGCGGGAATCGCCGACATGACCGATGGTCGCAATGTTGTCTTTGAGATGGAGACTGACGATGGTGGTGGCCATCATTGAAAACTTCGCGTGGTCTTGCGCCATCTGAAAAATCGATGCATTCGCACGCTGTATGGCAAGCTCCATCAAGTCTTCGATGTCAGCTCCGTCTACCTTGTGGCGAAACGCTTCATCGAGTACTTCTACAGCCGTCTGCGAAGCGACTTCTCCCGCCTCGGCTCCGCCGACGCCGTCAGCAACGCAAAAGATTCCGCGATCGCCATCAGCCAGGAAAGAGTCTTCATTGAGCGGACGCTTCTCGTTCAAGCCTCGATCAGTGACGGCCGCGGAATGAAACGATGGACCTTTGTCGGAGTGTTTCGTTGGTTGGATCTCAGGCTGGTTCATTCGACCGCCTCCAGTTTCAATGACGAGCGCGGCTGACTGGCCGGTCCTTTGGCAAGCACTCGGTCGCGCGCGTTGCGATGAGAAAACGCCATGAGCATTCCTAACATGGCAAAGCTGGTTATGAGACTAAAACCCCCGTGGCTCACGAAAGGCAAAGTGATGCCGGTCATCGGCAAAGCTCGCAAAATGCCTCCCATATTTACGAGTGCCTGAAAACCCACAAAAGCTGTCAGACCGGCCGCACATAGTTTGGTAAACATATCACGCGCGTCCAGTGAAGTACGAACACCAGCGGTCACGAAAATGATGACTGCCAAGATCACTATCGCTCCGCCAAGCAGGCCCTCCTCCTCGGAAATTGCAGCATAGACGTAATCGGAATCCGCGATAGGAATGACCTCTGGATATCCAAGCCCGAAACCTCGTCCGGTATTTTTCCCAGACGCAATTCCGAAGATAGCCTGCGCGGGTTGAAATGCGAGCTTGTCAAACCAGACGTCGACATTGACTATCTTTTGCGTCGCAGGACTCTGCTCGGCAAGTTCCTTTAGTTTGGGATCCTTATCGACTGCCTCCTGGAAGTCCTTCTTCCACCAGGAGACTTCGGGTGATGGTGGATCGAAGCCGTCTAGCCATAAATGAAACCGCTGTTGAATGCGCGCCGGCAGCATAGCCTGTACTGGTTTGGCGACCGTTGGCAGGAGCGGCACCTTCTCCTGCACGTCTGTTGGTAAAGCGCCGACGACCAGAATGCTAATGACAATTAGAACCGAGCCGACGAACAAGAGCAGTTGTGGCCAGCGTCTCACGGCGACGAGATAGAGAGTGGTATAAGCGCCACTGAAAATCAGCATCTGCCCAAAGTCCTTCAAAGCAAAGAACGGAACGAATGGCATCATTGCCATCACCAGCAGGGGCACAATGTCGCGCGCCCGCGGGATGCCCCAGTAAGTTTCAGCAAGGTCTTTGTAACGCGCATTCAGGATGCCGGCGAAGCCGAGCAGAAATGGAATCTTTGAGGGCTCCCAGGGCGTCATGTTACCCAGGGCCTTACCCGCGCTGGACGTTACGACTGCGATTGCCAGCGGAATGAGAGTTAACAGCACAATTATAAAACTGTTTCGTTGAATCCAGAGCAGAAAGCCATCGCGGACGCAGAGTGAATAGGCCAGGCCAAAAGCAAAAAAGGAGAGGATCGGAATCCAGGTATAGCTTGAGGTCAAGGCTTGGCCCAGGGAGTAGCTCGACGGAGTGTGTGGAAGCTGATCGACGTCGATGGCCTGAGCGGGTGTTGGTGGCAGACCCATGAGTTGCTTCTTCACAGGATCATAGTTTTCGATAATGTAGCGAGTGCGTAACGCTTCCATCTTTGCCTGACGCGCTTCCGACTTATTGCGGGCGTTGTACTCCGGGTCACTGTAAAGCCGATACTGAATCAGCATACCGATAGAGAAGAGCAGAACAGCAGACGTAAAAAGGATCCAGTTACCGCTGTATCTTTTAAACCGCGACAGCCAAATTACCAAGATACAAAGCGGCACAAACATCAAGAGATCACGCACCGCGCCAATGATTGAGGTTTCATAACCGCGAAGCAAAGCTGCGCGATGTATTCCCCAGTAGCCAGCCACTTCGAGAATCGCTATCACCAGAATTATGAGTAGATGAGACGATGCGCGGTTTTTCATTTCCCGTTAGTCCGTTGTCCTTGGTCCGTAGTCAGTTGTTTCGTTGTCCGTCACACTTATTTTTCTGGCTCGACCTTCCATCGACCAAGGGCCGCATCTGCGTTCCCTAACCACCATCGTGCCCCAAATCAACTCATTGCTGCGGTGTCGCAACAGGGCGCTGTGGTGTCAGAACTGGGCGTGGCTGGCGAGTTTGCTGCTGACCTTTCTGGCCGGCGGCGGGCGTAGCCGGGGCACTCGCAACCTTGAAGTACCCAAGGTCCCTGGCCTTCAACACCAGCGCAGCGGCGATGGGTGCTGCCGACTTGGAGCCATAACCTCCGCCTTCCACGATTACGGCCATCGCTATCTGTGGCCGCTCCAGAGGTGCGATGCACAAGAACCAAGCGTCAATTCGCGGATGTTCCTCGTCCATGATCGTCTCTTCATATTCACGAATGATGTTGCCCTTGTTGTCCTTCTCCACCTTGTGCCGCGTTTTGACCTGACCGGTTTTGGGATCATAAACCGGTTCAATCTTCTGGGCCGTGCCCGTTTTGCCGCCGGTGTTAATTCCCGCTGCCTGAACTGGAGCAAACACCCCACGTGCCGTACCACTCGGGCCGCCGGTTACAAGACCCATGATGCCGCGCAAGGTGGCCGCAACCTGCGGCGTCATCACTTGCTTGAAAACCTCTGGCGGCCGATCGAATTCGATCTTCGGCTTCATCAACTTGCCTTCCATGTTGGCAATTGCGGAAGCGGCAAGTGCCATCTGAAATGGTGTCATCTGACCAGCGAAACCCTGACCATAACCCATCAGCGCAAGGTCGTACCTGGTGACTTGTTTGCCAGTTACTATCGTCGCTTCTCTCGGCGCAAGTGCACGCTTAATGGCGTCGGTGCTCGCATTCCAAATCTCTGGTTCCTTTCGGCCACGCAGTGCTTCAGCGGGTGTATCGTAAGTTCCGATGCCGAGCAACTGGGCCGCGCGCTTCAGGCGTTCAGGGCCAAGCTTGACACCCATCTGCGCGAAATACTGATTGCAGGAAACCTCATACGCGGTGTCGATTCCAATGCGGCCGTGGACTTCGCCCGGACCACCATCGTCGAAAATCACGTTTGCGCCTGGCGCTGCGTAATAGCCACTACCGCTGCAAGTGAATTCTGTGGCTTGCTCGCCCGCGAGGAACGCTGCGGTCATGGTTACCGTCTTGAAGGTTGAACCTGGAATGTAGTAAGCACCCAGCGCGCGACTAACTAAGGGGCGATCCCGCTGGTTGGTTTCAAGTTTTATCCAGGTAGTCTCATCTTCAACTTCCTTAAGGCTGTAGGAGGGTTCGCTGTAAAGCGCGAGCACCTCGCCGGTTTGAGGATTGAGAACCACCACCGCGCCATGCTTTCCTTTCAACTGATCTACAGCAGCCTGTTGCAGATCACGATCAATCGTAATGCGAACGTCCTTGTTTCCCTTAAACTCGACAGTCCTTCCTCTTACAACCTCTAGCGCCTCAGGCAAGACTCCGCTCTGAACGCCAAACAGCCCGCGCTCCAGGCCGGGATCGCCGCGGTCGGAGCCGAAAATGTGCGCCATCGCTCTGTCCATCGGATAGTCGCGATAGATGTTGCCGCTGGCATCGCGGCGGTAGAGCGCAAGCGCGTTCTCGAGTTTGCCGCTGCGATCAAGAATCCAACCGCGAAGGGTTGATTCTGAGAGACGCCTATTGCGCAAGTCTTTGTAACTCAGCTCTTGAAACTTCTCGTTGTTGTCCGCTGCGTAATGCGTCCAGTAAATGTGAAAACCAATGACGGCAATTGCCAGCAGCACAAAGATCAAGCGCAGGGCGCGAAGACCGCGATTTGTAGAAGTTGATCCGAGTCGGCGTTTGACTTCCTTAGGGAGATCTTCTGGAATTGTGGCAGCAACCACCACCCCACGCCGCCGATTCAGGAAGAGCGAGATCAATAACAACAGAACGATGATTAGTAGTCCGACGAGATAAATGAGAGTCAGCAGGGCAGGCATTCTCTCAGGAATATTCACGACTGCCGGTGTAGGTGTAGGTGATTGAAAGAAGAGGAGCAATGACATTGCGACTACGTTCTGGGCTGTCCTTGTTGTTCTTCTGCCCGATTGCTTTGTTTTGGTTTCGTACCCCTGGTTATTTGTTCGATCCTGGGAACCACCATCGTTCGTGTGCCGTGACCGATCGGCTTTGCATCCTAAAACCTTGATCCGAATTTAAAATCTGAGATCTCGGATCTCATCAGTGTCAATCAATCTTTCGAAATCGAACTTCAACGTCGCCAAAACCGACGACATCGCCGTCTTCGATCTGCCGCGCTTCACCATACGAGATGCGCCGCCCATTTATATAGGTTCCATTTGTCGATCCCGTGTCGGCGACCAGCAATGTACCTTGCGGGTTCATCGTGAGCGCCGCATGAATTTTGGAAACACTTGGGTCGTTTAAAGTAAGCTCATTGTCCGACACGCGACCAACGCTCAGCCGCCTGCCACCGGGTTTCATGGTAAGCGGAAGTTCGGACGCTGAATTGCCAATCGTCACGCGGGCTATCAGATTAACATCCGGGATTTTCTCAAACGGGCTGCGATGGGGAACTTCCAGTTGCGCTACCCGCCTGGCTTCGTCAGCTTGTTTCAGTTCTTCTTCAAACTCGCCAAACGTGGGATCCACCGAGATTCCGGTCGTAAAAATATCGGCTTCTGTTTCCACTTTCATGGGTGCCATGGTGCGATAACGGTGATCGTTTATATGATCTATCGCGGCAGCCAGAATTTCGTGTTCGAGATCTTTTATGATTTCCGGTGGTGCTTCAGAGTGCGTACCCCATTCGACTTTGAGTTTTAAATGATGCGGCGCAATGCGACCCTTGCGTCCTTCGTCGCGCACCCGCTCATCAATCAGTCTTTTCATCCGTTCGATTAGCTGCGACGTTGTTAGCCCGCCCTTGGGCGCCACGGTGCGGCCAAACTTCCGATCAACCACGTCGCCCATACTCTCGAGTACGCGCCTCAGTAGTCGTTCCGGAAGCGCTTCCTCGCGCTTCTTTTTCGTAGCTGGCTTTTCCTCTTCAGTCATCCGTTGTAATTGTGCCCGCTAGTTTTGCTTAAGCGGCTTTGCGGCCGCACAGTGCGGTAAGGCTCTGCCTTACCGTTAAGTCTCTTAATCTCCAGGAGGTTACGCCTCAGCTTTTGAGGCGTAGCCTCAATAATTCAGGAGTAGCGGGCGGTAAGGCAGAGCCTTACCGCACTGTGCGGCGGCAGAGCCGCTCTAAACGATGTATAACCTAAACCAAAATGCGTTGTAATCAGCACCCTTGGTATCGAAGCTCGCAACCGCACTTTGCTGTTACTTTGCAAAAAACGCAGTCCATCCTGACTGCGCGGAGACAACAACTTGATCGCTTGGAAACGGTGCTATTCTAACTGAAAGCGTTTCTTGTTAGTAAGGCCGAATCCCCAGTTATCATGGACAAATGAAGCAAAACAAGAAACAACTCAAGCAGAACTACCAGCAAAGCCCTCGGGCAATGGGAGTCTTCCTCATACGAAACAACCTTAGTGATAAGGTTTTTCTTGACTCCGGTCTCGATTTGCACGGCATCATCAACCGCCACAAATTTCAGCTGAACAACGGGATTCATCCGAACAAATCGCTCCAGGACCACTGGAAACAGCTCGGTAGCAAGGCCTTTGCCTTTGAGATCGTGGATGAGCTTGCTCCTCGCGAAGGTGCCGAGTTTGACTACCGCAAAGAACTCAGTTCTCTTGAGGACCTCTGGTTGGAAAAGCTCCGGCCTTTTGGAGATCGTGGCTACAATCTGCCGAAGCTCAGCAAAGAAGCCAAACTAAGACGGATGGCGGCGAAGCGCCTAAAAGACTCCTGAAACAATAAGGAGAAAGAATGAAGAGGATCAGAACGGTCGCGCCGATGCTGGTTGCACTTGTTGTTGGCGTGATACTTGGCGGCTATCTGTTTGCTGACACGCAACCGCGATCGTTTCTGGCCTTGAATAAATGTGCAGGGACTTGCCTGCAGGCAAATGAGTTGCTGGGGTTATTAGCTTCTGTCGGTGTGCAACGATTCCCAGCGCTTGTCCCTTCCGTGGTCAAAGAAACGGACAAGACAATAGTGATAGAGAGTGCCGGCTCACAGTCGCACATCCATTACTTGGTGATTCCAAAGAAAGACATAAGGGACATTGGAGAACTGTCAGACGCTGATAGCGAGTATTTGATCGACGCTTTTAAGGTGGTGCGAGAAATTGTTAAGGAAAAGAATCTAACCGACTACCATCTCGCGACGAATGGCCCCGGTTATCAGACTCTAACGTATCTGCATTTCCACCTGACGGCCAACTGAGAGTCAGAGATCAGAAGTCAGAGGTCAGAGATCAGAAGCGGTTCCATGAAGTCAGTATCAGCTGTCTAGTTTCTGACCCCTGACCTCTGTTCTCTGACTTCTGATTTCTGACCTCTGACCTCTGATCTCTGTCTCGCGGCTTCGTAAAGCATCACGCCGGCAGCCACGGAGACGTTCAGACTTTCAACTGGAGCGCGCATCGGTATTTTTACCGCCACGTCCGCGGCGGCGATTTCGGATGCAGACAGGCCCGAAGTTTCCGGTCCGAGGATCAGCGCGCATGGGCCGGTCCAATCCAACTCAGTGTAGCTCCTTTGCGCGGCTAGATCGGCGCACACAGTTTTCACCCCACGCTGTTTGCACCAATCAAGCATCTGCGGGTAAGTCGGCCGGTACCAAATAGGCAATCTGAATGCGGCGCCCATTGCACCGCGCAAAGCCTTGGGCGCGAATGGGTCAGTGGCGTTTTCAGTTGCCACCGCACCAGTAGAGCCGGTGGCTTCCGCGGTGCGCAGGATAGCGCCCGCGTTCACCGGGTTTGTGATGCGATGCATCACAACGATCAGCGAAGGCTCTAACTGTTTGTTCGTAAACTGTTCTTCAGAGGTCTCGGGCCGAGACGCAAGCAGAAGAATGCCCTGGGAAGTCTTGCTGTAGGACACATAGCTCAAGAGCTTCTCGCTAATACAAACCAACCGATCGCTGGCATTGGACAATTGTTCAATTAGTTCGGCAGGCTTCTTTTTCCGCGCGATCTCGTCGGAAAAGATAACCGCGTGAATCTTTAGTCCGGAAGTGAGGGCTTCTTCGCAAAGCAGCATACCCTCGACGTAGACTTCGTCTTCAACCTTACCGTCGCGCACAGCCCGCGTGTGACGAAGGAGGGAATTATCACGGCTGGTAATGATCTCAGGCTTCATAGACTGCGGTTAATTTCAACTTCCGCCCAGATGGGCCAGTGATCTGATACATTCAGTGGTCGGCCTACTCCCCAGCGCGTGATCTTCACGCCGCGAGAGAATATCCAATCAGCATGCAAACGAAGGCCTGCTCCGCGCCATGTTGCTGTACCCGTCGGAAATGGTGTCCCGTAGCTATGCGACTCCAGAAACTTTCTGGTCTCGTGCGCTTTCTTCTTTGAAAGCGTATTAAAGTCTCCGAGTATAAGCGTTGGCCCATTTTCTTTTTCAGCCTGTTCTACCAGAACCTTAAGTTGTTCAAGCTGGCCGCCCACTGCCGCATGGGGGTCGACGTGGGCGTTAAGGATCCGAACGGCACCGTCGCCTACCTCCACAGTCGCAGCCATCGCAAGACGTGGGCGCCAGGCACACTCCTGCCACGGTAGATCGATCCGGGTAACGTCACTGAGCGGCAACCGGCTGAGTAAGCCCACGCCTGTATCACCAGTGTCGTAAAGCCCTATCGGCTCTTCAAAGTCGAGCCACCATTGGCGAATCTTCGGCTCGATGCCGCGCGGGATCCCAGCGGGCACATGAATCCAACTCATCCGCAGCGCCTCAGCTAATTCCCGAGCAACATGATGCCTGCCCGCTCGTTTGGTTTCTTTGTCGGCTTCCTGTAAAGCGAGTACATCAACGCTGGGCAGGAGAAGACCTTCCGAAAACGCACGGGCAGCGGTGGCGATGTTTCGCGCAACCTGCACCTCGCGCCGCCCGAACCAAGCTAAACCAGCTTTGCGGAGAAGTCCGCCTGATATCAGATACCGTCCTACTGCGTAACGAATGTTGTATGATGCGACGACGATCGATGAAGAGTTTCCGTGGCCGCTGCGGCCGCTTTGCTGGGCGGATTGAATGTCGCCATACTCAATCTTTTCAGCTTCTTTGAGCGGGGGAATCGCGGTCGCCATCACGGATAGTGTCGTAGTTCTGCGGTTCTAACGCAAACTTGGCCTAGTGGGGTGTTTCCACGCATACTGCTGAGCTGGAGCCACGCTACTACAGAACCAGAAGGGGTAGCGACTGGATACCACACTCAACCTGATTACTACATCCGAAGAGGTGAATGTCGTAGAAACTGATAATGACGCGTCATATTCTCGCTGCAGTTGATGACATGCTCTTTGCCTCTAAGATTCGCGCGACGGCGGAGGCTCTGGGGATCAGTATGAAGTTTCATCGGAAGTTGGATAGCCTGGTGACCGCAGCCGGTGAACACACGCCTGACTTGATACTCATCGACCTGCACAACGAAAAACTCAACGCAATAGAATTGGCTCATGCGCTGAAAGCAAACGAAGAGTTTAAGAGAATTCCGTTATTGGGTTTTTTCTCGCACGTGCAGACGGATCTGCAACGCGCCGCGCTGGAAGCCGGCTTCGATCAGGTGATACCGCGATCAGTGTTCGCGAGGGACCTCGGTAAGATTCTTAAAGGATAGGAGCGACCGCAGGGACAGTCGGCAGACGGCAGGAGCAGTCGGCAGGAAGAGAAGAGAAAAGCATTTTTCATGTCTCATTTGTCATCTCGAACATAGCGATTTCGGCAATAAAAAATGCCGAATGCAAACTGCCAATGAAAAATGCCGATGAAAAATGACAAATGAAAAATGTGATATGGAAAATGCTTTTCTGTTTTTCCTGCCGATGCTCCTTCTTATGAGACCGCGGCCGGGACGATTACTTCATGAATAGCCCGCACCTCACCCACAAGTTGCTCGTACTGGCCAAGCGTCAATGCCTGGGCGCCGTCGCATAGAGCGTGGTCCGGGTGATCATGGACCTCGATAATCAAGCCATCAGCGCCGACCGCAACGCCTGCTCGCGCAAGTGGTGTTACCATATAGTTCTTACCAGTACCATGCGAAGGATCGACTATGACCGGCAGATGCGAGATGCGTCGAACAGCAGGTACCGCTGACAGGTCCAGCGTGTTTCTGGTGTGCTGAGCAAACGTGCGAATGCCTCGTTCACAAAGAATGATCTGATAATTGCCTTCGGACATTATGTACTCGGCGGCGAGTAACCATTCGTCGAGCGTGGCTGATAGACCACGCTTCAGTAGCACCGGCAAACGCGCTTTCCCCGCGCGACGGAGTAGTGTGAAGTTTTGCATGTTGCGCGCGCCAATCTGGATTACGTCTGCATAACGTTCTACGAGATCCATCCCCGCTTCATCCATTGCCTCCGTAACGATTCGCAATCCGTACGTCTCGCGGATTTCTTCAAGAATCTTCAACCCAGCTTCGCCAAGTCCCTGGAACGCATACGGAGAAGTCCTTGGTTTGAAGGCACCCCCGCGAAAGAACTTCGCGCCGCTACGGCGAACAGATTCAGCTACTGCAAACGCCTGCTCGTGGCTTTCAATGGCGCACGGACCTGCAATAATGGCAAGTTCATCCCCACCTATGCTTGCGTCGCCAACCTGGACCACGGTCTTCTCCGAGCGAATGTCCAAAGTGACGAGTTTGTAAGGTTTACTGACGCGTACGGCTTCAGAAACTCCGGGAAGATTCTCGAAATGAGACGGGTCGACGGCACCCTGATTTCCGGTGATGCCGATCGCCGTGCGCGAGGTTCCCGGCATTGGGTGGGCCCGGAAACCGAGTGCCTCAATGACCCCCACGACCGCCTTGACTTGGGCTTCAGTCGCGTCTGCTTTCATTACGATTAACATGAGTCTTTTATACTCTCAGGTTTTATGAAAAGTACAGCCGCAAGCATGGAAAGCAGTCGCGGTTGTCAGTAGCAGGTGTAGTTTTACGGCTGCCGCCCGATGTGCGGAATGCCTGCGGCTTTCCGCAGGCTCACCGATGAAGCCCTGAGGCTACGCCTCATTCTTCTTGGCACAGCCTCGAAAGGATATCAAAGGAAGACGCTCCGGAAAGGCATAGCCATTCCGCACATCAGACGGCAAAGCCGTGTCCTACATCCTCTCCGGCACTGCGATCCCTAAGGTTGCTAACGCGGAAGTCAATTGTCGCCTCGTGATGTCAGCGACGGTAATCAATACCGACTGCCTAATCTCGTCTTCTTCAGCGATGATCCGGTGGCGGTGATAGAAAAGATTGAATGCGCGCGCGAGTGTAAACGTGTACTTGGCCAGATTCGCCGGCTCGGCGGAATTCGCACATTGAGCGATTACCTCCTCGAGCCTCTCCGCAAGCATTACCAGCGACCAGATCTCTGTTCCAGCCTCACCACTCAAAACCTCAGAAATCCTCGAAGCCCCGCCGTTCGCTTCTGCCGTCGACCCTTCCTGACTGGCGGTCGCCTTCACGATTAACTCCTTAGCCTTGGCGCTTGCTTGATCGTGCAGCTTGCGGAAGATCGAGTTGGCGCGCACTGCAGCATACTGGCAGTACGGTCCAGTCTCACCTTCAAACGAAAGCGCTTCCTTGAAGTCAAAAGCAATAACTGAGTTTCGTGTAAACTTCAAAAGGAAATAACGTAGAGCACCGACCGCAATATCGTGGGCGGTCGCAATTTGCTCGTCGGATGACAACTCAGCGTGGCGCGATGCAACCTCACGCAGTGCGTCGGCTTCGAGCCGGTCGATCAGATCGTCAGCTTTCACGCCGAGGCCCTTGCGTCCGCTCATCTCAATGAAAGGACGCCCGCGATCCTCTTCGTTCAACTCAATACCCAACTCCTCGCAAGCAGCAGGCGAAAGTGCGACCATTTCGTAGCCAAAATGAACGCTCGCATCAGCTCCAACTTCCGGGACAACTGCCGCCACGCCGCGCGCGACGATCTCCTGCGGATACGCTTGTCGCGAATCTATAACGTTATAAACTTTCACGCCGCCGCCGAAATTTGGCCGCACAATCTCCGGCGCTGTCTTTGTGTTAGGCTCAGTGGTGGTTACCCAGGTAACATGCGCATCCGGATAGGTACGAAAAGGTTCGTAGTTAAAATCGAGACCCAGCTGGCCGAGCTTCCATAGTTGATAGGCGATATCCTTGCCGGTGTAGGTAACCGTTCCATTTGACCGCACAATGATCTTGTCCGATTCATGTTCATCAGTGCCGGTGTGCGATTCGAAAGGCATCACCCAACAATGAGCGTGCTTTCCCTCACTCTCAAGTCTTATGACACCGGCATTTTTCATTAGCTCGAAAGCGCGGTTCCAAAAATGTAGATGCAAAATGTCTGACTCGCGTGCAAGTAAGTCGTATCGGATGCCGAGGCGCTCCATGGTGTCCACGATGCATTCGACATTTCGAGTTGCCACGTAGTCCGCCAATTTCGCCGTAGAACCGCCTCCTTCTTCCAGGGCATGGAGGACTTCGCTGCGAAGTTTCAGCCTTTCGGGATTCAACTCGCCATTTGGGTCATCATTGCGATAGAAGAGCCCAACCTTCGTGTAGAGGTCCCAGCAGTAGTAATCAAAGGAGCGACCAGCGGGAAGGGAACGGTCCAGTTCCTGGATTTCCTTGAGGTCCATTTTCTCGATATGCATGAAACCGACAACTACGTCAGCAACCTGCACACCCGTGTTGTCAATGTAGTTCTGAACCTCAACCCGTTCATCAGCCGATTGAAGGATTCGCACAAAGGTGTCGCCCAACACTGCGTTTCTTACGTGCCCGATATGAGCGGCCTTGTTTGGATTTATGCTGGTGTGCTCGACCATCTTCTTCGGTCGATCCGCTAATGTCAGAGAATCGGGCGGCGCTGGTTTGTCAGCAGCGAACAACGATAGCAGCTTGGCCCGGTCGAAGAAGACATTGAGATAGCCTGCACCCGCAACCTCAACCCGTGAAAGCTCAGCTGAGGCTTCCAACTTCGTCTTCAACTGTTCAGCGATTGTGCGCGGCGGCATCTTCACGCCGGTACCCATCTTGATAAGTTTTGCTAACTCGAAAGCTACCGGGAACGCTATATCGCCTAACTCGGGTCGCGGGGGCGTCTCCGCGTTGAACTGCTCAAGCTCAATGCCAAAGAGCTCGAGGGCTGCAGCGCGTACCTGTTGTTTCAGTCGATCCTGGATCTCAATGAGGGTCACTTCGTTGGCCCCAGTCCTTGGATTGTTGAGAATATCTCATTCTGCAAAAGCGCAAAGTATATCGTAGCCTCTGTATTACCGCGAGCCGCACTTGATTGACCATACTGATCAGCGTTGGCAACTACTCATCCAGATTGTCAGTGAGTCATCCACAAAAAGTCGTGCGTTGACGAAATGCGGTCAGCCTGCGGAGCAGGTAACAGCATAAAGCCTGGGGTGAAGCGCAGCGGAACCCCAGGAAGCGATAGTTTGAAAAGACCATAGCCCGCCGCAGCGGGCGACAGCTTAACGGTGTGGCATACGCTATCGCCCACGCGGGCTGGCGTTCTTTTGTGCCATTAACCTGGGGTTCCGCTACGCTCCACCCCAGGCTTTATGCTATCGCCTGCTCCCCAGGCTGATCGTAAGTTTCGGCGGTTGAAAATCTTCTCGCGGCTACGTCCAAGGGCAACCCTGGGGAATGGAAAAGACAGGTGCAGCGGTGTTCCAAGTTCTTTCACAACTCTAACGGCCAAACTCTGTACCCGATCAACCACTTCCTTGACACCTTCTAACCGCACTCTGTTACCATCGATCCTTTCAATGCAGACAGTTAAGAAGCAAGCGATTTCAGATGAGCTAACCCGCCGGTTCGGGAGCGCAAAAAAAGTACTGGTGCTGACCGGCGCAGGCGTTTCTGCCGAATCAGGCGTACCCACATTCCGCGGCGGGGGCAACACTCCCGTGTGGAAGGGTTTGCCTTTCGACTTGATTTCCTCGGCGACAATGGTCCAACGCGACCTACCGGCGGTTTGGGAATGGTTTGATTACCGTCGGAATCTGCTGCGGGCCCTCCAGCCGAATCCAGCTCACGTCGAGCTTGCTCGCTGGCAAGATAGATTTCCACAATTCACGCTCGTCACTCAGAACATCGATGGATTGCATCAGAAGGCAGGCTCGAAAGATGTAGTCGAGCTCCACGGCAGCATTTGGCGCGCACGATGCATAAGCTGCAATGCGCGGGTTGAAATTCTGGCCGACCTGAATCGCCCGGACTCTTGCGTGGATTGCGGCGATCGACTGCGGCCCGACGTGGTTTTGTTTGGGGAATTCCTGCCGCCTGGCGCCTTTGAAATTGCGGCGGAGCGCGCGGCGGACTGTGAACTCTGCTTTGTGGTTGGAACCTCGGCGATAGTTTACCCTGCGGCAAGTCTTCCGGAGATTGCCAGATCCGCCGGCGCTTTCCTGTGTGAAGTCAATCCCGAAGCGACACCACTTTCAAGTTTGTGTGATGAAGTCTTGACTGGAAAGGCGGGCGACGTGTTGCAGCTTTTTAATAATTGGTACTAAGAATCTTACAATTCAAGCTTTACCTAAAATGAAGACCCTTTATTTTGACTGTTTCGCCGGCGCAAGCGGCGACATGATCCTCGGTGCATTAATTGCCACAGGCGTGCAGCCAGATGCTTTCAAGGAGCAGTTAGCGCTGCTGGACGTGACCGGCTACACAATAGACTTCGAAACTGTAGATCGTTCTGGCATCAGTGCAACCTATGCGCGGGTGCAGATTCCTCATGAACACGCGCACCGCCATCTTGCTGACATCCTCAAGATCATTTACAACTCGCGTCTGTCTGATGGCATAAAGGACCGCGCAGCAAAGATCTTCACACGGCTGGCAGAGGCTGAAGCCCGCGTGCACAACGAGCCGGTTGAGCAGGTCCACTTCCATGAAGTGGGGGCGGTCGATGCAATCATTGACGTCGTAGGCGCTGTTATAGGTTTCGAGCAGCTCGGTATTGAACGCTTCGTGTCCTCACCGCTCCACGTAGGCAGCGGAACAATAGAGATGGACCACGGCCGCTATCCGGTGCCGCCACCGGCAGTTGCCGAGTTACTTAAAGGAGTACCCTTTTATTCGTCGGACATAGCCGGTGAGCTGGTAACACCAACGGGCGCGGCAATAATTACTACCGTCTGCACCGGCTTCGGCCCGATACCGCAGCTGAAGCTTGAAAGTGCAGGATACGGAGCAGGCACGCGCGAATATAAGAATTTTCCAAACGCGCTGCGTATTCTGGTAGGGGAAGAGGACCCTAACGCCGCAACCAAATCAGCCGAACTATTGGGGACAGCGGACGAGCGTCTCTTAATGATCGAGACTAACTTGGATGACATATCGCCACAGATTCTCGGTCATGTCATGGAACGTGCGTTTGAATTCGGCGCGCTGGATTGTTATTTCACTTCTGTGCAGATGAAGAAGAATCGCCCCGGCGTTCTGCTATCCATTCTCTGCCGCGAGCAGGAGCGAGCTACGCTCAGCGACCTTCTTTTCTCCGAGACCACGACGCTCGGCATACGTGCTTATGAAGTAGAACGTCGGGCCCTGGAACGTAGTATTGTTACTGTGGAAACGCGGTATGGGCCGATTGATGTTAAAGTAGCGCAACTTAATGGGCACATAATCAAAGAGATGCCGGAGTATGAACAGTGCCGGCAAGCGGCGCGCAAGGTGAACGTGCCGCTGCGGGTTGTGGAAGATGCAGCCCGAGATGCATTTGGTAAACGCGATCAAACGCGATAGCTCATGAGTCGCCGAAAGAGCGGGGGCAAGCCCGCCTTCCCGACCCTGGGCTTACTTAAGTTGAAGTTTTAATTCTGTGATTGAAAGGCTTTCAAGGCTGAAACTGACTGAGTTGACGAATAATCTCTCAGGTTGGGAAGGTGGGCTTGCCCCCGCTCTTTAAGCTCTCTTCAAGCATCATCGAAAGAGGGTTTGGAACATATGGCTACGAAGTTTTCAGAAGAAGATCAAAACACGAAACCGGCCGAGAACAATTTGCAGCCGGTCGACCTTGAGCTTATCGCGCAAGGCGTTCGCCTGATTCTTGAAGGATTGGGAGAAGATCCTGAGCGCCCAGGGTTGCAGGAGACGCCGAGACGTGTGGCCGAGATGTATGCGGAGTTGACCTCCGGAATGCGCGAGGATCCAAACGAGCATGTTGTTCCTTTACCTGGTGACAAACACGACGAGATGGTCATCGTGAAGGACATCAGCATTGCTTCAATGTGTGAACATCACCTGGCTCCATTTGTTGGCAAGTGTCACATCGCCTACATCCCCAAAGGAGGACGAATTCTAGGTATATCGAAACTCGCGCGCCTGGCGGAGACATTCTCGCGACGACTGCAATTGCAAGAACGTCTGACAACCGATATCGCAAATACACTTTTCGCAGGTCTCAAACCGATAGGCGTAATGGTTGTCATTGAAGCTGCGCACACTTGCATGACACTAAGAGGCGTTAGAAAGGCCGACGCGAAGACGGTCACGTCAGCAGTGTTGGGCGGTTTCCGAACTGACCCACGCACTCGTGCTGAAGCTATGGCGCTGATTACTGGTAAGGAGTGAGAACAGAAGAATGCTAAACCACAAGAGGATTGGGGTGTGGATGGCGATTGCCTGGATTGTTATGGGCGCTTGTGTGATTGGCCTCTCCCAGCAACGCAAAAGCACGAATCTCTCGCCAAATGAACAAGCGATTCGAGCGCACATAAAATTCCTGTCGAGCGATCTGTTGGAAGGCCGAGGCACTGGCGCGCGCGGCGGCGAGATAGCCGCAAATTACATAGCGGCGCAAATGGAAGCGCTTGGGCTTAAAGGTGCGGGAGCAAATGGCAGTTTCTTTCAACCGGTGTCGCTGGTCGGAGTCAAAGCCGATCCGAGCACGAAACTAATTGTTTCCGGTCGTAACGGCAAAGAGACTTTTAAGTTTGCCGATGATTACGTTGCCTTTACGGGCGCCCAAACCGATGAGGTCGACGTGGATGCCGAGATGGTTTTCGTTGGCTACGGTATCAACGCGCCTGAGCAACGCTGGAACGATTACAAAGGCCAGCCTTCTGACTACCGAGGCAAGATCCTCGTGATTTTGGTAAATGATCCGCCTGCAACCAGCGCGGAGCCAAACCTGTTTGGTGGCAAGGCGCTCACGTATTACGGACGGTGGACCTACAAGTATGAAGAAGCTGCACGCCGCGGCGCAGCGGGCGTGATACTGCTGCATACGGACCAGTCCGCCGGGTATCCGTGGAGCGTGGTGCGCACGTCGAACGGATCGTGGCGGTTTGATATCGCGCGCACCTCAAATGACGCTCCTTATCTCAAGGTCCGTTCGTGGATCACAGACGCCGCGGCGCATCGGATGTTTAAACTGGCTGGTCTCGACCTTAACGATCTTCGCACCAGAGCGGCGTCACGGGAGTTTGTTCCCATTGACCTAAGTCTGAAAGGGAAGATTAACCTCAAGAGCGAAGTGAAGCGTGTGCAGGCTCCAAACGTTGCCGGCATACTGCCCGGTCGCGATCCTAAATTGCGCGATGAGTATGTGGTCTATTCGGCGCACTGGGACCATCTTGGCATCGGTGCGCCGGATAAGACTGGCGACACAATTTACAATGGCGCGGTCGACAACGCTTCTGGTGTTGCTTCGGTGCTGGCGATTGCCGAGGTATTGGCGAAGTTGCCGCCCGCACAACGACCTCGACGCTCAAGTCTGTTTCTGTTTACAACGGCCGAAGAGCAGGGACTGTTGGGCTCCGAGTGGTATTCACGACATCCGCTGGTGCCGATTGAAAAAACTGCTGCGAATGTCAATCTCGATTCGATGAACGTGCTGGGCGTAACAAAAGATTTCATTCCGCTCGGGGCCGAACGCTCGACATTGAAGGAGGTGGTAGAAGCAGTGGCGCGCGAACGTGGCTTGCGAGTGTCGCCTGATGCGCGGCCCGAACAAGGATCGTTCTATCGTTCGGATCACTTTCCATTCGCCAAGGTTGGGGTTCCTTCAATCAGCCTGAAGGAAGGAAACGAGTACGTAGGTAGATCCAAGGAGTGGGGTGAGGAACAATTCAACGCCTACAATACCGCGCATTATCATCAACCGTCCGACGAATACAGCGATACCTGGGATTTTCGGGGCATGCTGCAAGAGACAGAGATAGCCATGGCCATTGGTCGCCGGATAGCTGATATGGATCGAATGCCG
Source organism: Pyrinomonadaceae bacterium (assembly GCA_036560225.1). GTDB lineage: Bacteria > Acidobacteriota > Blastocatellia > Pyrinomonadales > Pyrinomonadaceae > PSRF01. The sequence goes on from DATBRN010000387.1 coordinate 26,546, forward strand.
CGCTTTAATCCTGGCGATGAGTTCGCAAAAGCTCAGAAGAGGTGATTAGTTAAACCCCCTGGGGCGACGTGTCAAACAAGAGCGGGGGCAAGCCCACCTTCCTGACCCCGAGCTGATTAGACTAGCGGTTTACCTTCAGCGTGACTGGCTGCCTACCATAAATGCAAAGCGAAAAGTCTCAGGTTTAGGGGTGGCTTAGTATCACCGGGGATTGGACACACTATTTAAGATTCATTTCATGAAAACTTTCTACGTCACAACACCAATCTATTATGCCAACACCCTGCCTCACTTGGGTCACCTCTACACGATGATCGTGGCGGACACGATTGCCCGTCATAAGCGACAGCAGGGTATCGAAACGTTCTTCCTAACCGGAACCGACGAGCACGGCATCAATATCGAACGCGCCGCTGAGCGAGCTGGACGCACCCCTAAAGAACAAGCCGACTACGTGGTCAGCTATTTTAAAAAGATGACTGCTGAGTTTCGGCTTGATACCGATCACGGCGGCTACGACATGTTCATGCGCACGAGCGAGCCTTTCCACTACGAGGGCGTCAGTGAACTCTGGCGGCGCCTTGCCAGGGCAAAGACACCGAAGGGTAACGATGCCATTTACAAAGGACATTATGAGGGCTGGTTTTGCGCGCCGTGTGCGGCCTATAAAACCGAGGACGAGTATGCCAAGCCCGCTAAAGAAGGCGATCCACCTACTTGTCTGATTCATGAAACGCCGCTCGATCGCATAGCAGAAGAGAGTTATTTCTTTCGCCTCTCTGATTATGCCGAATCTCTTTTGGCGCTCTATGAATCGCGACCCGACTTTGTCCAACCGGAATCAAGAAACAATGAAGTCACAGCTTTTGTTCGAGGTGGACTTCAGGATCTTTCGGTTAGCCGTTTGAAGAGTTCCGTGAGTTGGGGCGTGCCTGTCCCGGATGATCCAGAGCACACGATGTACGTCTGGTTTGACGCGCTTACCAATTACATCACGGGCATCGGGTTCGGAAACAATGAACGGGAGGCCGCGGTTGGTTTCGAGAAATTTTGGCCAGCGCTCCATCTCGTAGGGAAAGACATTCTAAGGTTTCACGCCGTCTACTGGCCCGCGTTCTTACTGGCCGCTGGTGTAGAACAACCACGCGCAATTGTTGCTCACGGAATGTGGATCGATCCGACTGGGCGCAAGATGTCGAAGACTCTGGGTAACACGATCGAATTGGACGTGCTAAGCCGCCATTTTCCGATTGATGCGATCCGATACTTTTCGCTGCGCGAAATGGTCTTCGGTCAAGACGGCCGCTTTGGTTACGAGGCGCTGATTGATCGCACCAACAGCGATCTGGCCAGCGGTCTTGGGAATCTTTCCAGCCGTGCGCTGACGATGATCTCGCGGTATGCGGATGGTCGAGTCCCTTCAGGTGTCATTTCTGAAGACAAGCTGCTGCTTGCAAAACGCACGGGAGTAGATACCGACGAGACTACAGTCTCTGGTTTCATCGAACATGCTCGCGATCAATTTCTACAACATTTCGAAGCATTTGCCTTCAGTAAGGCGCTCGAGACCGCTTGGTCAGTAGTCGCGCGCATCGACAAAATGATCTCGGACGCAAAGCCATGGGAACTGGCGAAGGACGATAACCAGAAGCAGACTCTAAGCGCCGTGTTGTATCGCGCTGCTGAAACTTTGCGATGGCTCTGCGTAATGCTGTACCCCGTAATGCCCAGCGCAACGGTTGAGATTTGGACTCAGCTTGGGCTGGCGAATTCGTCTGGCGCCTCGAAGTTACCAGGTGGGATCGATCCGTCAACACTGAAGTGGGGCGAGCTTCCCGAAGGCATAGCCATCGGAGAAGTGAAGCCACTCTTCCCCAGAATAGATAAGGCAAAAACCCTCGCGGAAATAACCCAGGGCGGGAAGGACGCAGGTTCCACCGCAAGCGGCGGCGAAGGATTTTCGAGTCGTAACCAAAGTCCGGCGGCCAACGTGCAGAGTACGTCGGTATCCGGAACCTCTGCGCATGGCTCGGGTCAACACGCAACTGAAGCCGAGGCCGTGCCTGGGAGTTCTGAGGTAGCACAAACTAGACCATCGCCACCAATGCACCACGCGACCGAAGCCGATGCAGTCCCTGGCACGGAGGGGGTTACCGGCTTCATCGAGATTACCGACTTCACAAAGGTTGATCTCCGGGTCGGCGAAGTTCTAACTGCTCAGCGCATCCCGAAAGCTGATAAGCTGCTCTTGCTGACGGTTGATATTGGAGAAGAAAAGCCGCGGCAAATTCTTGCGGGCATAGCGCAATACTACGAGCCTGAAGGATTGATCCGGCGCAAGATTGCCGTGGTAGCCAACTTGAAACCTCGCAAGCTGCGCGGCTATGAATCGCAGGGGATGCTGCTGGCGGCTTCAGTTGGTGATGAAGGTAAACCGGTGATTGCGACGTTCACGGAAGACGTTCCGAACGGCGCGCGACTGAAATGAGTGCGGAATTTAGCTTTGTGCTGTGAACCCCTACGCCGGCTGTTGCCTTCGTCAGGTCCACGACGAATTGCGTACTTGAATCTCCCTTAGCCTCCCGTGTAATCTGTTTATCAAGGTCGAACTTGTTAATTTCAGCTTACCAATTGTCCTCCCAAACTGCCTCAAGGGCTTTTTAGCGACTCTTGAACCAACCGACGATGGGGATCCAGGGCAATCTTTCAACAATGACTGTTTCCGATCTGTTGCAATTTCTTGCGGCGGGGAGGAAGACCGGTATGCTGAGCTTCGATCGCACCAAGATTGTCAAACAGATCTACTTTGAGGATGGCCTGATTATCGGTTCACATTCCAACGATCCTAAGGAGTATCTGGGCCAGCTCCTTATTCACTACGGCAAAATCAACGAAGCGCAGCTCAAAACGGGACTCGAAATCCAAAGACAGTCCGGCGGCAGGCTGGGTGAGATCCTGGTTGTGACCAATGTCCTTCCGCAAGCCGACGTCACAGAAGTTCTGCGCATTCGTACGCTGGACATTATTTATGACCTATTCCTTTGGGAAGACGCTCACTTTGCGCTTCACGACAATGAGCCTCCACCCGACTATTTCATCCGTATAGAAATTCACCCGACAAAGGTGATCATGGACGGAATCTATCGAATCGATGAATGGAAACGCTATCGCACCTTGATTCCTTCTGATCGCACGTTGTTGGAATTGGGCGCCGGCTGGACATCATCGCTCAACGTCAGCAAAGACGTGCGCCAAATACTCTACTTCGTTGACAAGCGAATGTCCGTCGCTGAGATCTGCTACAACATGCACGCTTCACCCTTTCACGTTTATGGACAGCTTTACGATCTGGTGGGCAAGGGAATAGCGCGAGTGGTGGGTGAGGTCCCCGAACGCGCGCGCACCCCGGAAGAGTCAGTGGATCATCCTGAGTCTGCGCCGAAGCTACTGGCTAAAGCTCGAACACAACTCGGGGAAGGTCAAACCGAATCAGCACTGCTGCTCATTCAAAAGGTGCTTGAGAAGGATCCCAGCAATTCCGCGGCTCGAACTATGATGTCGGTAGCCGAAGACAAGCTGCTGAAACAGTTGTATACGGCCCCTCTGTTACCGGGAGCAGTGCCCAGGATTATTGTTTCTGAAGACGGTCTTACTACTCAGCAACTGGCGCCGCAAGAGGCGTTTCTTCTTTCGCGCATTAACGGTGAGTGGGATGTCAAATCGATCCTCTCTATTACTCCTTTTCGAGAAGTCGATAGTCTGCGGATGATAAAGGCATTGTTTGACAGAGGCATAATCAATTTCTGACCACTTCTTTCACTGGCAATGTGGACGTCCCCGCCTGCAAACACTGGGACCGCGGGCGTCCCGCCCGCACTGAGCGCGCAGCGCGAACAACCGTCACCAAAGGGCTATTTGCGGATCTCGTTTCGAACGTATCGATCGGAATAGCCTATGGGTTTCTCTTTGGAAAGGGTTGTTCGCGCTCCGCGCTCAGTGCGGGCGGGACGCCCGCGGTGCCAGTGAAGACTTGAGTAGTTGGCACTACCACGGCAATCGTTCTCGTCGCAGTCGTCACTCGCCCCACGTCGTTAGTTCCGTTCGTGAGCACAATAACCACCTTCCACGTTTGCGCAGGCACCGCCACGTGGCCGTTCGCAATGAAGTATTGAAGCCGCTGACCACCTGAATAATGTAAAGCTCAAAGACAAAGCAACTTGAAGAGCATTAAGCGAGGCGTAGAAGATATGTTAACGTGCCGTTGAGAATGTTCGTTGACTCACATGCACACATAGATGGGCTCGAGTTTGACGCGGACCGCGAAGAAGTTATTCAACGGGCGCGTGCTGCCGGCGTTTCCGCCATTTTGAATGTCGGCACCGGCGATCCACACAGTGGTGCGTTAGAACGCGCCGTTGAGCTGGCCGAAAAACACCAAGATATTTACACTTCGGTTGGTACCCACCCTCACGACGCCCGCCTGTTTGACGACAAAGCTGAGCAACGGATCACCGGACTTCTTAAGCAAAGCAAGCGCGTCATAGCTTTTGGTGAGATTGGACTCGACTTTCACTACGACAATTCACCGCGACCTGTGCAATTGGAGGTTTTTAGACGGCAACTTGAGATGGCCAAGGACGCGCGTTTACCCGTGATAATTCACACGCGGGAAGCCGAGAAGGAAACGGTCCAAATGCTCGGGTCACACATGGACGCCTCAAACCGCGGGGGCGTCATGCACTGCTTCAGCGGGAGTCTTTGGCTGGCGCAACGGGCGTTGGAGTTAGGGTTCTTCATTTCTTTCTCGGGAATCGTGACGTTTAAGAAGGCGGAAGACTTGAGGGACGTCGCCCGGGACATACCCTTGGACAGGCTGCTGATCGAAACTGACTGCCCGTTTCTATCGCCGGTTCCGTTTCGCGGAAAACGCAACGAGCCTGCTTATGTGGTCGAGGTAGCGCGCTGTTTGGCGGATCTTCATGGTTTGGGAGTTGAGGAGATCGCCCGGATAACCACCGACAACTTTACGAGGCTTTTCAGACTGAAACTTAGCTGAGCTTATCTGATCTCATTGTAGGGGATGAACTCCGTGCCCGCCCCTCGTCTTAGGAGTGTCGCCCTTACAGAACAGGGAGCGGTAGCGACCTGATGCTACACTCAACTGAAGGGGAAACGCGATGGCAGAAATTATGAGAGCGAGGATAAGGTCATTACAGAACAGGGAGCGGTAAGCGACCTGATGCTACGATCACCCTAAAAGATCGAAGACTCCTTCGCAGAGAAAGTAAGACTTAGTTGAGTGTAGCATCAGGTCGCTACCGCTCCCTGTTCTGTAACCACGACCCTACTGACTTAGCGACAACTTTCACATGCTGACAATTTGATGGTATCCTCACTGTTGACAAGAACCTATACAGGAACAATTTAGACAGGGATGGCTCAACAGAATTCTTTCGACATCGTATCCGAGGTTGACCGCGCAGAAATGACCAATGCCATCAACCAAACAATCAAAGAGGTACGGCAGAGATTTGATTTCAAAGGCAGTTCTGCAACTGTGGCGCTTGAACCCAACGAGTTGATCCTGACGGCAGAAGACGAAACCAGGTTGCGAAACATGAACGATATCTTGCAGCAGAAGCTGGTGCGTCGCGGAGTACCATTGAAAGCTCTTGGCTACGGAAAGATTGAGCCCGCAGCCGGCGGGACGGTAAGGCAGAAGGTTCAGATTCAGCAAGGCATTCCTCAGGACAAGGCCAAAGAAGTCGTGAGGTTCATCAAAGACTCAAAAGCAAAAGTTCAGGCATCCATCCAGGGTGATATCGTGCGCGTGTCAGGGAAGGATAGAGACACTCTTCAGGCGGTGATTGCCAACCTGAAAGACAAAGACTTCGGTATCAATATGCAGTTTTCAAACTACCGCACAAACTGACAATCAGCGGATAGGCATCGAAATGCAAGCAACCGAACACGGCGCAGTACTCGAAGATGTGCAGCTTACGGCGAAGCGCATCTTCAGCTTGATTTCCTCGGAACTTGGGCAGGTGGAATCGGAGTTTGAGCGCCAGGCCCGTTCAAACGTTCAAGTAATCGCTTACCTTGCTGATTATTTGCGAGCATCAGGCGGAAAGCGAGTCCGGCCGGCCTTAACGATTCTTTCAACCCATGCGGTTGGAGGCGACGGCGCTCGTTACAATTCGATTCGGATGGCAACCGTGATGGAGTTTCTCCACACCGCCACCCTGGTCCACGACGACATCATTGATAGCGCTGATACGCGCAGAAATCGTCCCACAGTGAACGCGCTTTATGGCAACGAGACCGCCGTGCTGATGGGCGACTGGCTTTACATGTCAGCTTTCGAAACTAGCCTGGCCGAACGATCATTACCCATTCTCGACATCCTGACGCGCCTCACGCGAAAGATGACTGAGGGCGAACTCCTTCAGCTGACGACGCTGGGAAAAACTGACATTTCCGAGGAGCAGTATCTCGACATCATTCAGCGAAAGACTGCGTTTCTTTTCAGTGCTTGTTGCGAAGTGGGGGCCATACTTGGAGGCGCGCGCGCGCCGGAACAAAAAGCTCTTGCTGATTATGGCATGAACTTGGGCATGGCATTTCAACTGACGGACGATCTTCTCGACTTCACTTCAACCGACGAGGCACTGGGGAAGGGCGCGGGCGTGGATCTGTTGGGTGGTAAAGTGACCTTGCCCCTGATCTATCTTATTGCGAGTGAAGCCTCGACTAAGGAGATGGTCCAGACTGTCATGACCGAGGGGAGCTATGAAGACGTTCCTCGCGCCAAACTCCTCGATGCTGTTGAAAGGGTTGGCGCAATCGAACGTACCCGCGCGCTCGGTGCTGAATTCGCCGAAGCCGCGCGAACGGCGCTCGACGACCTGCCGGATTCTGATTTTTGCGAATCCCTTCGGGCAATACCCACCTACGTACTCGACCGCGACCGGTAACACCTTGTATTAAAAGTATTGTGAAAAAGGCCAAATCCCTTTAAGATTCGCTCGATGGTGGACCGCCCAAACGAAAACCTTCTTTCCCGTCTGGAGCAGAGCCTGCGCCAATCACGCGCGGCGCGTATGCACCTTGCAGCACGTCTAAGGGAACTTGAAGTCGAGGCAGATGCAGTACGTGCTGAGCTCGCTGAGATGGACACGCTCGCCAGCCAGTCGGAGGCAGCTATCTATCGTCTGTTGTCTTCGGTGCTAGCTTCCAGCAGTCTTTCCATGACCAACCTGTCGAATGGACTTCCTTCTGACGCGGAACTCGAGGCGGCGATGCGTCCTTCCGCTTCGCAGGCAAGGGTGCCATTTCCCATTGAAAGCAGGCGTCAGGAAATCCCCACGCTCAGACCAAATACCGAAGCCCTCAGTGATCGCTTCATGGATCGAACTATCCCGCAGGCGGTGACACTCTTGTTGCGTGAAGAGGGTGGCCCGCTTCATGTGAACGAGATTTACAATCGCTTGCTTGAAGGTGGTTTCAAGTTTACCGGCCAGAATCCAACAATAAGCATAGCAGTCTCCCTCAACCGCAACTCGCGCTTCCGCAAGACCGCTCCCGGAACGTTCGACCTCATGATGCGCGACGCCTCGAAAGCGTCATAAAGAGTGGCTTCCCACGAAGCAAAGCCAAAGATTTTCCATTTCTCATTTGTCATTTTTTATCCTTTTTCTCGAAGCGAAGAACGTAACGCTGGGCGGGGAGTAAAAATGGAAAATGAAAAATGTCAAATGATATATGGAAAATCTTTGTTTCTTCTCATTTGTTGGCCACACGCTCGCGCTCGCGCCGTGCTGGCGGTCGGTCCATCAGAGACATAGAATAGCCACCCATGCGCGCGATGATTCTTTCCGCCGGCTATGGCACTCGCCTGTGGCCCCTGACAGAAGACCGAACCAAACCTGCTATTCCAATCCTGGGCAAACCGCTCGTCGGCTACGTGGCTGAGTATCTCTCCCACTACGGTTGCGATGAAATAATTGTCAATCTTCATCACCGGCCTGAGTCTGTCCGGAGAGCGTTGGGAGACGGCAGCAAGTTCGGTGTGAAGCTTCGGTATATTGAAGAACCGACGATCCTGGGTACGAGCGGAGCAATCGACAATGCGCGCGCACTGCTCGATGGGGACACTTTTGTCGTGATCAATGGGAAGATTATTACCGATATCGATCTAAGCGCAGCTCTCGAGACTCATCGAACCCAAAAAGCGATCGCGACACTCGTACTCCTGCCAAACGCTGCCTGCGAAAGGTTTTCAATTGTCGAAGCTGGTGACGGTTTGTTGCGAGGGTTTGGCGGCATGCCGGTCCCTGACCCCTCTCGCGCAGAGCCTCCGCTCATGTTTACCGGCATTCAGTTTCTTGAGCCGCGAATATTCGACTACATTCCGCGCGGCGTCTTTTCACATTCAACCGCAGACGTCTATCCCCAGGCGATTGCCAAAGGTGAACGCCTCGCCATCCACATAGCCCACGGTCGCTGGTTCGAGTTGTCCACCATTCAGCGGTACCTGGATATTAGTCTTCAACTACTGAAGGAGACCGGGAAGAGTTTTACTATCGGCTCCGGCTGCGAAGTTTCAGAAAGCGCCAAGCTGGAGCAGTCGATACTCTGGGACAATGTCGTGATTGAGAATGGCGCGCGGGTCAGGCGAGCTGTCCTGGGTGACAACGTCAGGATTGGCGCCGGAGAAGTCATCGAGGATTCCGCGGTCGTTTGTGCTTCCCTGGTGCAGGGGAAAGCACCACCGCCAAAGGCGCTCAAAGGTGAGCTAAAAGGGGACAATTTTGTCGTGCCTCTGACTGAGTGATACAATCCTGCCCACGCTAAACGCCAAGACGGTGAGATGAAGACCACCCTTAAGAGGATTGAACGCCCACTCTCATTCCCTGATGAGTTCAGCAAAACAGGTGACTACTAGCGCTTTTGACCTCTCCGCATCGGAGCGGCTCTTGAAGTTTTTGGAAGGCCAGGGCATCAAGAGCACCTTGATTGTTCCCCTCACCCCTGATGCCTCTACGCGTAATTACTTTCGCATTCCCTGGAAAAAAGGACAGGCAGTCGCGGCTGTCTATCCTGAGCCGTTTGATCCAGACTTCCATCCGTATCTGGATGTCACACGACTCTTTCTCGACAGTGGCATCCCCGTGCCGGAGATTTACGCCGTCGACGGCCAAGGCGGAGTAATTGTCCAGGAAGATCTAGGCGACCGGCAGTTGTTTCGCGTTTATGAAGGAGCGCCGGAGGACGAATGCGAAGAGTATAAAGAACGTGCTGTTAACCTAATCGCACAAATACAAAAGGCCACCGACACAGCTTTCGAGAGACACTCCATTGCGAGCCGCCTGGCCTTCGATGAACCGAAACTCTCCTGGGAACTGGATTTCTTCGTCGAGCATTATTTTGGAAGTTTAAGAGGCGAAACTCTTCGCCACGCAGAAGCCGCTGAGCTAAAAGCCGAACTTAACGATATAGCCGCCGAACTTGCTGCACGACCGCGCGTACTCTGTCATCGCGATTTCCATGCGGCAAACCTGATGGTGGATGACCAAGACCGGCTGCGAGTTGTGGATCACCAGGACGCGCGTATGGGTCCAGTCACCTACGACCTGGTCTCATTCTTGTTGGACCGACGATTTGAAACTCCTTCGCTTGCAGAATTGCGCGCCTACAGGTTGTTCTTATTGGAGCAGCGGCGACTCCTCGGTCTCAGCGCCCTAGATCCCGATGAAGTTGCGGAGGAGTTTCGGCTGATGACGATTCAGCGCGGTCTGAAGGCTACGGGCACGTTTTCCTATCAAACGGCAGTTTGCAATCGCGGCAGCGTCTACGAACAGTTTATCCAGCCGGCGCTCTGCATTGTTCTTCAAGCTGCCGAATGGCTCGAAAGATTTCCGGCATTGCGCCGCATGATCGAAGAACGGACTGGCGTGTCATGAGGTCAGTACCACCTGGTGGTAGCGGGAGGGTCAGTCGGTAAATCACCAGCCTTTGGAATCAAGAACCCACCCGCTACCCGCGAGGTGGTACTGACCTCATGACACGGAGGGTTTGCGTTACTAATCGAGAGTTAAGTCAAGAACAATAGATGGCTACTGAATCACAATCACTCGAGACATCAAGTCCCTCGCGGGCTTTCATAAACGAATTGTCACAACATGTCGGTCGCGAGGTTACGATCAAAGGCTGGCTCTACAACTTGCGCTCGAGCGGCAAGATTCTCTTTCCTCAACTTCGTGATGGAACCGGGGTGGTGCAGTGCGTCGCTTTGAAGAATTCAGTCGCGCCGGAGGTTTGGGATGCGCTCAAAGGGCTCGGCCAGGAATCTGCCCTCGAGATTAGAGGCACTGTCAGGGAAGACAGTCGCGCGCCCGGCGGTTATGAGATCGATCTGCTTGATGCGGAAGTCTTCGATGAAGTCCACGATTATCCGATCACACCCAAAGATCACGGCACTGAGTTTCTTATGGATCACCGGCACCTGTGGCTAAGGTCCCGGCGACAACATGCGATCCTCAAGGTCCGCCACACAGTTGTGAAGGCGGTGCGCGATTTTCTGGATAACGATGGCTTTACGCTTGCCGATGCACCAATCTTCACGCCTGCAGCCTGCGAAGGCACGACCACACTTTTCGAAGTGGATTATTTTGAAGGCGAAAAGGCATATCTCACCCAGTCTGGACAACTCTACAACGAAGCCACAGCCGCGGCACTGGGCAAGGTCTACTGTTTTGGGCCGACGTTTCGCGCGGAGAAATCAAAGACACGGCGTCATCTAACCGAGTTTTGGATGGTTGAACCCGAAATGGCATTCGCATCGCTCGATGACGTGATGAGTCTTTCGGAGCGAATGCTTTCCTACATCGCTGCTCGAGTGCTAGAGACTCGCGGCGAAGAACTCAAAATCCTGGAACGTGATACCACTAAGCTTGAGGCGATTGTGCCGCCGTTTCCACGCCTGCATTATGACGATGCGGTGAAGTTGCTGCAGGAAGGTCACGCGAATGGAGCGCTCGAAACGCGTTTTGAGTGGGGCGGAGACTTCGGCGCGCCGGATGAGTCGTATCTCTCAGCCAAATACGATAAACCGCTGATGGTGCACCATTATCCCGCGGCGGTGAAAGCCTTCTATATGGCTCGCGACCCTGAGAGAAGCGAATTGGCGCTGGGAGTTGACGTGCTGGCGCCGGAAGGTTATGGCGAGGTCATTGGCGGGGGAGAGCGCGCGACCTCGCTCGAGTTTCTGGAGGAACAGATCGCATTACACGAATTACCTAAGGAGGCGTTTGAGTGGTACCTCGACTTGCGCCGCTACGGCAGCGTTCCTCACGGCGGTTTCGGTATGGGCATTGAGCGTTGCACCGCGTGGATGTGCGGCATTGAGCACATCAGAGAAACGATTCCATTTCCGCGCATGCTTTATCGCCTCCGGCCCTAGCTGTTTGCGAAGTTTAGTACCCCTCGGCTCAAGCAACGGTGATTGATAATTGCTAGATATGATCAGATGAACCAGCGGGGGCAAGTCCGGGGGACCCCGGGCTTGCCCTCGCTGGTTTTGGCAACAAACTTAGGTAGTGATAAGTCAGATGGAAAAGAATTTGGTAACTGACGAGCGCCTGCGGCTGGAATTCAATGACTGGGCCAGGGCCGGCCGTGGCGAAGGTATGGAGAAGGGCCATCGTCCTATCGGTGAACAGGCGATTGAACTAATGGCAATTCCATTCGACGCGCGCGTGCTTGACGTAGGCTGCGGGTCAGGATGGGCCACGCGCTTGATGGCTCAGAAGGCGGGAGACGGTCGAATCGTCGGGATCGACATTGCTGACGAAATGATAAGGCTTGCAGTTGAAAGTTCCAGGTCGTATTCGAATGTCGAATTTCAGGTGGCCAGTGCTGAAACCCTTCCGTTCAAAGATGGTGAGTTTACCCATGCCTTCTCGATGGAATCGCTTTATTACTACACTGATATTCCGCGAGCGTTACGCGAAATCAAGAGAGTGCTCCGGCCTGGCGGACTCTTTGCCACTGTAGTCGATCTTTACAAGGAAAACCTGCCTTCGCATCAGTGGATCGATCAGTTGAAGGTTCCGGTACAACTCTTAAGTAGTGCGGAGTATTGTTCTCTATTTGAGAGCGCCGGCTTTGTTAACGTGCACGATAGGCGGCTACACGATCTTGCGCCGATTCCGGAGAACTATAGCGGCGGGTCATTCAAGACTCGTGAGGATTATGTGAACTACAAGAAGTCGGGCTCACTGATGTTGACTGGTGAGGTGTAAAGCAAACTGTTAGTTTGCGTGATCACTCGGAAGTAACAACGAGCGTCAAAAACGAACCATGGTTGGTGTTCACACGGGTTAGTGGTAACGAGTCCTCGCAAACTAACAGTTTGCTTTACCAAAATCCATGAACGAAACGCCAGAACGAATCGTGACCATTTTCGGCGGTGCAAAATGTAGCGAAAGTGATCCCGAATATGCCCAGGCAAGACGCGTTGGTCAACTACTGGCCGACTCAGGGTTCACCATCTGCACCGGCGGCTATTTGGGCGTGATGGAAGCTGCGAGTCGCGGCGCGCATGAACGGGGTGGACGTGTCCTAGGCATCGTAATGAATCAGTTTAAGGCGGAACCCAATCGATATCTCACTGACAAGGTCGCTACACCGCATTTTTATGAAAGACTGCAGCGACTGATCACGCGTTCCGTCGGTTTCATTGCCGTTCGCGGTGGAATGGGCACGGTTACTGAGTTGTCGCTGGTTTGGAACAAGATTCAAACTCGCGTTATTGGTCCACGCCCGCTGGTTTTGCTTGGCGAATGCTGGCCTCCAATTGTGCGCGAGTGGCAAAAGCATTTAGTTGTCAGCCCGGAAGACATCGCCGCGCTGGACTTTGCCGAAACACCGGAGGAAGCTGTGGCAATCATCAATGAGAAATCTCCAGGAGTAACTTTATGAACTGTCCAAAATGTGGTGCACAATTGCTTCAAGGAGCGGTCTTCTGCGGCGCTTGTGGTTATCGAGTCGAGTCCACCGCAGCGCCAAGCGTTGCGGCTTCGCAAGTGGGCCAAGGCCAATCGTCCGGGTTTGCCCAGAGCCATCGAATTCGCATTGACGAAGACTCAAGAGGCCAGGGCGGCGGCTATAAGTATGAAGTGCTGCACCAGCCCGCATTTTCGCTTGCTGTGATTCAGCTTCAGGCTGAACAGTCGATTCAGGCGGAAGCTGGCGCCATGGTTTCAATGTCAGCGAATGTCGAGTTGCAGTCGCAAATGAAGGGTGGACTATTTGGCGCAATCAAACGAGCCGCGGGCGGCGAGTCGGCATTTGTTTCCACATTCACGGCCCGCGGTGGCCCAGGAGAGGTCACATTTGCGCCCGGAGCGCCGGGAGACATAGCCGCGATCGAAATGAACAATCAAACGTTCTTTGTGCAATCAAGTTCTTATCTGGCGGGAGACGCCACTTTGACCGTCGACACAAAATGGGGTGGCGCAAAATCGTTTTTCGGTGGCGAAGGCCTGTTTGTGCTGATGGTGCAGGGACGTGGTCTGTTGCTGGTTTCGTCTTTCGGCGCAATTCACCGCAAGACTCTACAGGCCGGCGAGCGCTACGTCGTTGACACGGGTCACCTGGTAGCCTGGGAAGGAACCACGCAATACACCTTGCGCAAGGCGGCGGCCGGCTTTTTTCGCAGCATTGTGAGTGGTGAAGGTATTGTTGCTGAGTTCAGCGGCCCAGGCGAAATCCTGATTCAGACGCGCAACCTTGCCGCGCTTGCTGGCCTGCTCAAACCGTTCTTCCCAAGCCAGGGAGGCAGCGGCGGCAGTGGTTTTAATATCAACCTCGGAGGCTGAGAGGGAAACAAGAGAAGTATGGCTGACGCTATTGTCGCTGAGAATAGTCAGAACCAGAGCGCGACGGATGAAAAGCCAAAGAAAGCGGTAGGTGTTCTAGGCGTGCCGTTGGCGTACGGAGCAAGCATGGCTGGGGTCGAGCTTGGTCCAGCAGCACTCCGTGTTGCGCGCCTTAATCGGAGAATTGCTCAACTGGGCTATGAGGTTCGTGACCTCGGCGACCTGCCTGTCGCTCAATCCCAATCCACTCCAGAGCCGGGTACTAAACTAAAATATCTGCGAGAGATCCGGTCTGCTTGCGAAGACCTTGCAGGAAAGGTTGAGCGAGTTTTGCAGGCTGGCGAGTTGCCGCTGACTCTGGGTGGCGATCATTCCATCGCTATCGGTTCGATTTCTGGCTTTGCCTCACATTGCCGCAAACGTAACACGAGCCCAGGGTTAATATGGTTTGACGCCCATGCCGATATGAACACTCCGGAAAGTACGCCGTCGGGAAACATTCACGGCATGCCTCTGGCAGTACTCCTGGGCTATGGTGCGCCGGAGCTTACAAACATCGCGGGTTTTACTCCCAAGCTTGATCCGGCGTTGTGTGTACACGTTGGCGCGCGCGACATCGACCGCGGCGAACGGGACCTTATTGGCAAACTCGGAATTCGTTTCATGACCATGCGCGAGATTGACGAGCGCGGCATGAGCGCCTGTATGGATGAAGCCATTAATATCTCGTCACGGGCTAGTGGCGGCTATGCCGTCACCTTCGATGTTGATGCGCTGGATCCAGGCGACGCGCCGGGCTCCGGCACCCTGGTGCGGGGTGGGCTGACATATCGCGAAGCGCATCTGGCAATGGAGAAGATTGCGGACGCCGGCGGTATGCGCTCGCTGGAAGTTGTTGAAATAAACACGACGCTCGACGTGAATAACAAGACGGCAGAGCTTGGCGTGGAGTTGATCTTGTCCGCCTTGGGCAAAACGATTCTCTAGTAGCTTAAGAAGAAACCAGGGAGCAGACACTTGGCGAAGAAACTCCGACTGGGAGTCATTTTTGGCGGCAGGTCAGGCGAACATGAAGTGTCGGTGCGGTCGGCTGCTTCTGTGATCGAGTCGATCGACCGTAAGAAGTACGACGTACTTCCTATCGCTATTTCCCGGGAAGGGAAGTGGCTCTCCCCGTCTGAGGCTCTCAACCTGCTTCCACCCAACGCGCGATCATTACTTCCTGCAAAGCTGGCTGATCAACCTCAAGATGCGGTAGCCATTCTGGGCGATCCTTCCCACAGCGGTCTCCTCTCATTCGACCAAGATGGAGGAGCGCATACGTCTGAGCAGATTGATGTGGTCTTTCCAGTCCTTCATGGACCATTTGGAGAGGATGGCACTCTTCAAGGACTACTTGAAATGGCTAACATTCCCTATGTCGGTTGCGGGGTGCTCGCTTCCGCCTGCGGAATGGACAAGGTGACGATGAAATTATTGTTTCTTCAGGCTGGTCTTCCGCTGTGCAAGTATGTGTGGTTCTTGCGCGCCCATTGGCTGAAGGATCGCGCGAAGGTCATCCAAACCATTAAGCGCGAGCTTGGCTTGCCCTGTTTTGTGAAGCCGGCGAATCTTGGCTCATCGGTTGGCGTCTCACGTGCTGTTGATAGAGCATCGCTGGAAGGAGCGATTGAATTAGCCGCAAGGTATGATCGAAAAATCGTGGTTGAAGAAGCCGTGGACGCCCGGGAGATTGAGTGTGCGGTTATCGGCAACAACGAACCCAGGGCAAGTCTTCCCGGTGAGTACGTGGTTCACGACGAATCAGCGCGTTTTCTCGATTACGAGGAGAAGTACACAAAAACCGGGCATGTCGACTTTGTGGTTCCTGCTCCGGTTTCGAAGGCGCTGGCAACAACAATCCAGCGACTGGCGATTCGTGCGTTCCAATCGATCGACGGCGCCGGTCTTGCGCGCGTGGATTTTTTCTTCAAGCGCGACACGAAAGAGCTGCTTGTAAATGAACTAAATACAATGCCGGGGCTTACTGAGGTTTCCGGCTATCCAAAGATGTGGGCGGCGTCGGGATTGAGTTATACGCGAATGCTTGATGTATTAGTTGAACTAGCGTTGGAAAGACATCGCGAGAAGTCACTCAATAAGATCAGCCGCGACTGAGGGTGGAGCCTTTAGCGCTTGGGTGCGCGATAGGCTTTGCGAGTTCTCACGACCAAATCGCTGCGAGAGATCTTTACATCCAGCTTGCGCCACTTGCCGTCCCGGACCAGGTTTGGTGGACGATACGCGATCGTATATTGATGTCCTAATTCTTCAGCGATACTTGCAAAAGCATCGCGCAGCGCTGGCCCTCCCGGCGTAGCAACAAAACGCCCGCCACTCTTCTCTGCAAAACTCTTCAATACCGCCGCAGTCCGCTGATTGTTGAAGCTGGGTGCGTCGGTAGCGGACATATCAACGGCGTAGATGCTAGCCCCAATGGCAAGCGCGCTTTCAATAGCCTTGTCT
>DATBRN010000388.1:0-11148 GCA_036560225.1 Pyrinomonadaceae bacterium
AAAATTATTGCGCGAGCGCAAAGCCTGAAGCGCGAAGACTTATGTTTGAGCCTTCGAGGCCTTCATTCTAATGAACGCAAGGTTAAGTTGCGGCAGGGAATTGAAGTTCGCAGCCTTCGTGCAAAACTCTTTCGCCTTTGCCATGTCTCCCTTGCCCTGATAAGCCTGACACAAACGATACAGATCGTAAGGATTTTGTGGATTGGCCTGTTGCAACTCTGCGAATGCCTTGTCGAAATCCTTTTCTTGAAGCGCGATCATGCCGGCGAGCGAGTGAGCTTGCTTTATTTGAAAAGGGTTCTTCAACGCATCGGTACCCTTCCGGTAAGCCTCGGCTTCAGTTTTTGCAGTGGCCAGGTCTTTCTTTCCCAGAGCGACGCGTGCCAGGTTGAAGTGATGAAACAGCCGGGCATTGTCCTTGATTTCCTGCGATAGGTTTGACGCCTCGGTCATCTTCAATCCACGTTCGAACTGGGCCTTCGCTTCGTCAAATTTGCCTATCTCCAGAAGGATGTTTCCTTTGAGCTGCAGGTCGCCCGTCATTCCCGGAATGTCATTGGTCTTTTCGCCCAGCGCATATTGCTTGTCTACATCCGCGAGTGCTTTATCCATTTTTCCACTATCAACGTCCACCACTGTCAAGGCAAACAACGCGGTCCGGCGCTCGGCGTCGCTGCGCGCTTTGTCGGTTATCTTCTGTAACTCAGCAGCTGCATCATCGGGCTTGCCGGAGTACAGCTCAGCAGCAGCAATCCCCTGGTGGGCGTTGATAAAGTTTTGATCAATCTCCAGAGCCTTGCGATATTGCGCGATCGATTCATCGAACCTTCCCATTTTCAAAAGCAACTCCGCATAGGAGTCATATGGATTTGGATCCTTCGGGATCAGCTCAATGTATTTCTTGAACGCCTGTTCTGCATTCGCGTAGTCACCATTCTGGCGATAGGCATAACCAAGGATGTTAAAAGCGGTCGAGTAGGTGGGAGACAGTTCAGTCGCCTTCTTGTAATGCTCGATAGCTTTTTCATAATCCTGTTGCCCGAAATAGTAACCACCCAAATTAAAGTGCGCCCGCTCATCGTTTGGATAAGCTGCGACCAGTTGATCCAGCAGATCTTTCTGCTTCGTGACGTTGGCGTTTGCTCCGGCTTCGGTTGCCAGAATCAACAACCGTTCGCCGTTTGAAGCTTTGTCGGCGAGACTCACCGCCTTCTTCAGGTGATCGAAGAACTCTTTTCCAGTTGGGCTGACGTTCGCGCGACTCAACTCGGCGATCGCAAAGTTTGGATCGAGTGTGATCGCTTTATCGAAATGGGCGATTGAATCCTGTATGAGTAGCTTCTCCTGAAGGTCGCGACCCAGCAAGAATTCCTTGCGCGCCTCATCTGAAGCAGTCGTCACGGGAAGCTTCCCGGTGGCGCTGCCACCGCCATCCGGATTGGTGGCAGCAGCTTGACTGTTGCTTTGCTCTGCGGTTGCGCAACCATTGAGCGCCAGAGCGGCGGCAAAGATTGTCGCGAGGAAAAGAATTGGGAATCTATTGCGGTGCATAGTGTTTCTCCTTCGAGTACGTGGGCCACAAAACGTGGATCGTGAAGCCGCTTCGGCATCGACGATCAGGGGAGATCAATTTGATTCACTAAGGCGAGCAAACCTGCGATCGAATAATAGTGCTTGCTGCACTACAAACAAGTGGATTTAGTGCTTAAGAGCGATTAAGGATGAGGCAGAATACTGAAGAGGAATATTGCGGTCAAGACAATTGTGATGCTTCGTCCACGCTGTTCCATCGTCTCGGTTTTATTCCAAATTCTCGGAAAAACCTGACGCCGTTTAGAGTGGGGGACGGGCGGACCAGTCAGCTCTCCAAACGATCAGCGTTGTGGTTTTCACTGTGGACAGGCGGCGCCCAAACGGGCCCAGTCCTGAAACCTGCGCGCGAATTCATCATGGTCCATCGGTGGCAGAGTGCGTCCTTCTCCCGGGTTCCAACCCCACAGCACAAGTTTGTCTGCTGTGACGTGCTCGATGATCTGGGCTAAAGTTTTGCCGTTATTCTGTTTTGGATCCTTTATCTGACGGCAAATCTGTCCTGGAGTCTTTCCTTCCCAGATCATCGGCATATTGGCCGGTGGCAGGTGCCAGTTGGGCGCGCCCGGCGGCATGTTAAGTCCGGCGACATTCTGTTGCTGATGACATGTTTCACACTTCTGTCCATACTTGCCCTTGCCGTCAATTCCGCGTCTCACATTCTGGGTATGAACATGACTGTCGTCGCCCTGACGCGGAAAGTCGCCGGTCGCGTGACAGTTGAGGCAGCGCGGATGTTTGAGCACAGGAACGATTGAGACAAACAACTCGCGAGCACGCGCATCATTGCGCTGGAACGCATCGCCGCTTGCCCAAGTTGAAAGTGAAGTTAGAACCAGGCTGAGGGCGACAATAAAAAGAGCAATGCTTAGGAGCTTGAATAATTGAACGATCATTTTTTTCTCGTCCGATAAGTCAACCCAGAGCGGGGCAAACCCGCCTTCCTGACCCTGAGCTTCTCAAACTAACGCTCTTGCCAACGTTGAAAGGCACTCAAGGCAAATCACACGGCCAATACTGAAAATCTCTCGGGTTGGGAAGGTGGGCCTAGCACCCCAGCGGGGCTGCCCCGCTGGGGACCCCGCCTTGCCCCCGCCCATCCTGGCAGCAATGCATCTAGCGAACCGTTTAGCTCAATCTGATCGGGAGTCTCCTCACTCGTTTTCCTGTTGCCGCAAAAATTGCGTTGGCCACGGCGGGCGCAATGGGCGGCACGCCTGGTTCGCCCACGCCGGTGGGGTTTTCCGTGCTAGGCACAATGTGAACTTCAATCGCGGGCGCTTCATTAATTCGCAGCATTGGATAGTCGTGGAAGTTGCGCTGCTTCACCCGGCCCGCCTCGAGCGTGATCTCGTCTTTGAGCGCAGCGGTCAGGCCAAATATGATGCCGCCTTCCATCTGCGCTTTTACCGTATCAGGATTAACCACGCGCCCGCAGTCAACCGCACAGACCACGCGATGCACACGAACCTCGCCGTTCTTTTCGACGGACACTTCGGCAACCTGGGCCACGTAACTCTCGAAAGAGAAATGCGTGGCAATGCCGCGCCCTCTTCCGGCCGGTAGCGGTTTGCCCCAGTTCGCTTTTTGCCCGACAAGTTCGAGCACAGCTCGCATTCGGGGCTGATTTGCAAGCAGGGTGCGCCGCAGTTCATATGGATCTTTGCCGCCGGCGTGTGCAAGTTCGTCGAAGAAAGCTTCAACCGCAAACCCATTGTGCGAATGGCCCACTGAGCGCCACCACTGTACCGGCACCCCGATCTTTGGCGTGTGTAAGTCAACCTGCACATTCGGAATGCCATAAAGCAAGTCCGCCGCACCTTCAACTGACGAGGCATCGATTCCATTCTTGATGCCAAACTGCTCAAACATCGTTCCCTGCATGATCGACTGGCCGACGATCGTGTGGGTCCAGGCAACCGGATTACCGCTCTGATCGACGCCACCCATCATGCGGTCGTACCACATCGGCCGGTACCAGCCGCCGCGAATATCATCTTCTCGCGTCCAGACGACTTTAACCGGAGCCTTCGCCGCTTTCGCTACCTGCACCGCTTCAACAATGAAGTCCGAAGCCGGGTTTGCGCGGCGACCGAAACCGCCTCCAAGCAGCGTGGTATGGATCTGTACCTGTTCCGGCTTGAGGCCCGCCGTTGCCGCGGCAGCCATGCGGTCGACAGTTTGAAATTGCGTGCCGGTCCAAATCTCGCAACGATCCGCGCGCAGGTCCACTACGCAATTCAGCGGCTCCATCATCGCGTGAGCCAGATAGGGCACCTCATATTCCGCCGTTATGGTCTTGGCGGCGCCAGCCAGAGCCTTCGCCGGATCGCCCACTTTGCGAGCAACCTGCCCCGGAGTCTTCGCCAGAGTTGCATACTGTTCTCGCATGCCCGAAGTTGAGAGACTCGCGTTTGCACCATCGTCCCACTTGATCTCCAACTGTTCCCGGCCGAGCTTTGCCGGCCAAAAACCGGTAGCAATCACGGCCACGCCGGAAGGCACCTGGACCACGTTCTTCACTCCGGCGATTGCTGTCGCTTTTTCGGCATTGAAACTAAGAACCTTGCCGCCGAAAACCGGAGCGCGCGCGACGACGGCGGTCATCATGCCAGGAATCTGAACATCGAGACCGAACTGGGCGCTGCCGTTAACTTTCGCAGGAGTGTCGAGCCGTCGCGTCGGTTTGCCGATCAGTTTGAAATCTTTCGGGTCTTTTAGCGGCACATCTTTGGGCGGCGTGAGCTTTGCTGCCGCATCGGCGAGGGAACCAAAAGATGCTCGCCGGCCGCTGGACGCGTGGATCACATAACCGTTCTCGGCGCGTAAGCTTTGCGGCTCGACTTTCCAGTTTTTCGCGGCCGCGGCGATCAACATCATGCGCGCCGTCGCACCCGCTTTACGAAGCCGATCCCATTCAGACGCAGTGCTGGTGCTGCCGCCAGTTATCTGAATTCCGAATACGGGATGAGCGTAAGCCTGATCCACCGGCGCTGATTCCACTTTGATCTTGCTCCAGTCTGCCTCGAGTTCCTCCGCGATCAGCATCGGCAAAGAGGTATATACGCCCTGGCCCATCTCCGATTTGCTGGCTATGACCGTGACGGTATCGTCCGGTGCGATTCTGATGAACGCATTGGGGGCAAAGGTCGCAGGTTCGACAGGTTTGAGCGTATCGAAGGTTTTGGGGACTGTACCGGCCTGGGCCAACTCCGGAAGATAAACACTGATCAGCAAACCGCCGCCGACTGCGGCCCCCGTCTTGAGAAAATCGCGCCTCTTCATCGGCGTCGCGCTCATTTCGCATTACCTCCTTGCGCTTTTATCTCCGCGGCGCGATGAATGGCCTGGCGAATTCGCGGATAAGTACCGCAACGACAAATATTGCCGCACATTCCTTCATCGATGTCGTTGTCACTGGGCCTGGGATTTTCCGCCAGCAGAACCGCGGCGCTCATGATCTGTCCTGATTGACAATAGCCGCATTGCGGAACATCGATTTCGATCCAGGCCTTTTGCAATGGATGACTGAGGTCCGGCGAGAGTCCTTCGATGGTTGTTATCTCTTTGCCGGTAGCGTCTGCAACGCGCTTCACGCACGAACGTATCGCTTGACCATCCAGGTGGACGGTGCAGGCCCCACACTGTGCCATGCCGCAGCCATATTTTGTTCCAGTTAGCCCGAGCGTTTCCCGCAACACCCATAGTAACGGAGTGGCGGGATCTACGTCGGCGTTGACTTGTTTACCGTTAACCTTGAGAGTGATCACGACCCGAGTCCTTCCTCTCCGGCGTTATTACTTGTTCAATTGGGGGTTGAGTAGAGGTAATCGTATATCGGGAAACGTCAACAGTAAATAGGTAATAAGAGGACCGGCGGGATAAGTTTGTAGGGGTGGCACTCCGTGGCCCCCCTTTTTTGCCGATTCGTCTAGAAAGCAGACTTGTCTGCCCGCGGCGGGGCACAAGTGCCCTCTCCAAACGGGTAATTGTGAGCTTATGGCCCGAACCGTTGCCGGTACTCGCCTGAGATGATGAACGCCTTCACCATTTCAGCGTTAACGAAGTTGCCGTTGAACTGGTTTAGCTTCGTTAACCAGAAGTCGTAGCCGCTGTAGTCTGAGTCCGGGGCATCGTTCGGGTTGCGTCTCAAATACCCAAGATATTGCATCAGTACAAAAGCCCGATTCTTTTCGGCGTTCGTAAGGTCCGCGTCTTCTGCCACCGCCCTCAACACTTGCGCCCGAGTCTTCGTGCCTGTTGAGAGATCACTCACTAACTGATCGCGTTGGGCTTGCGACAGCACTCCACCGGCGTTGGTGTTTAGCGCGTCGACAAACTGTGCCGCCGTCATTGACTGCGGAAAAGCGGTTGTAAACCGTGACCGCTGCACAAACTGATCTATGAAGACCCGCTTGTTGTTCTCCAACACTTCTTCGGCGCCGGGCTGTCCAATAATTACTCCCTGGCCAATCTGTTGAGCGTCAGGAAGAAACTCTTCGAAGCGAACTATCGGCACTGAGAGTTGATGAGGATTACCGATCGTAGATGCGCCCGTCGCATCGCCATAGGAGGACTTGTAAAGTCGCTCGACGAGATAACCTGTCTCCTGGAATTCAATCGACAGGAAGAAAGCCGCCGAGACGTTGATGCGTTTTATCTCGATGCACGCCTGGTCCGTGCCACATGACGTAATTTGATTCGTCCAGAACGCGAGGCCGGGAGCATCAGGTTGGCGATTGAGGAAATCGGCATAGTGCTGCCGAACGAAGAAATCGGGGTCATCAATCGGATTAAAACACAAGTTAGCCGTCGAACTACTGTTGTGTGGATTGGGAGCGTTAATCAAAAAGTCGCTGGAATTATTATTGTTATCCACACAACCATTAAATTTCCGGATTGCAGCGGTCACATCGCTCAAGTTGTTTGTTGGACCAGCGCCCTCAAAACAACTTGCGGTAGTGCCATAGCCTACAAAGTCAATGATCTTCGAATTAGGAAGCGGGCAAGTAGTGCCGAGACTATTCGAGTTGGGGAGCGCAAGAAAAACCTTACCTGAAGGTGAAAGATTGAGTTGAGTGTTGCTGACAACTAAATCAGGGTTCAATGGTGCCCCGTTAGTGCTCGTCGGCCCGAATTGTATTAACAGATAACGGTGCGGAAGAATCGACACGCCTCTGGAGCTTACAAAGGCGATAGAGACATTGAATACTCCGGTGGCTGACGTAAAACCTATGGGCCAACCTCCGATATCTATTGCACTGTCAGTGCGATTGAAGAGTTCGATGTAATTATTCTGAAAACTCGATCCAGGATTGCCGCCGCCACTGTAAACCTGGCTGATAACAACGTCGCCCGGTGCAGGCGTCGGTACCGGTGTTGGAGTTGGCGAAGGCGTAGGCGTTGGTGTCGGTGTTGGCGTGGGTGCTCCGCCGCAGGCATTAAGCAGCGCGGCAATGTTTGGGGAGCTTGTCGCGACAAGATCGGGCACACTATCCTGATTGACGTCTCGAGCCACGAGGAAATTCGGGGTGGTGCCTGTGGTAAAGGTGGTCGGGGCACCAAGGGCGCCGGTTCCATCGCCCAACAACACGGCGATGTTGCTGGAAGTTTGCTGAACGTTTGCAGTGGCTACGTCCATCTTTCCGTCACCGTTAAAGTCTGCAACCGCAATAGCAAAGGGGCCGAAGGGTACGGAGAATTTCGTAGGCGCACTGAAGGAACCGCTACCGTTACCCAGCAGCACTGCGACAAACGCCGGGTTACAACAGTCATTGAAGTTGGTCACGACTATGTCGGGATGAGTGTCGCCGTTGAAATCGCCAACAGCGATGCCGTGCAATCCAGATCCACCGTCGAAGTGAGTACCACCCTCAAAGCCGCCGGTTCCGTCCCCTAACAATACCGTGACTTTGGCATTTACATTATTGGCCGCCGCCAGATCGAGTTTGTTGTCGTGATTAAAGTCGGCAACTGCGAGGGAAGGAGGTCTGACGTTGGTTATGGTTGGCGCGGCAGTGAAAGTACCGTCGCCGTTTCCAAGCAGGATTGAAATCGTGTTGGAGCCATCGTTCCCGGTGGCGATATCGAGTTTGTTATCGTTGTTGAAATCCGCCAGAACCAGCGAGATGGGATTGTTGCCAACCGTGAAATTTACCGGTGCAGAAAAACTTCCCGTACCCGAGCCAAGCAAAACAGAAACTGTGGTGGAGAAGTCTCTGGTGACTGCCAGATCCAATTTTCCGTCCTGGTTAAAGTCTCCCAGGGCCACGGCGCTGGGCCGTTGTCCGGTCGAAGTGCTACCCACAACGCTAAAGTTTCCCGCCCCATCACCGAGAAGAAAAGAAACCTTGTCTTCAAAAAAACTTGAAGCGACCAGATCCGGTTTCCCGTCGCCGTTCAGATCGCCAACTGCAACTGAATTCAGACTATTGCCAACATTCGGTGTCAGAACAACAGCGAAACTTGGTGTTTGACACGGTCCTGCTGCACCTCCCTGACTTTCAGACGAGGCAAAGCCTACTAACAATGCGAAAAGCAAAAGCAGGGCAAAGATTACTCCTTTGCCGGTTTTTAGTGCCATTGGAACTTCCCCTCTGTTCGGATAACTTTCAATGTAGCGAAAACCAAGCAGTTCTCCCAGCAAGATTTGTTCCTACGAGTTTCGCCGCTAACTGTGAACCCGTGAACCGGATAGGGTCATATTAGCGCGGGACTGTTTCTGGAAACATACCGCTCTATGGAGTCAACTCAAATTGCCAGGCCACCGTCCACTTGAATTACCTGGCCTGTGATGTAGCGTGCATCGCTTGAGAGAAGGAAACACGCAATGCGGGCGACTTCGTCCGCTTCCGCGAACCGGCCCAGCGGAATCTGCTCAATGATTTTCGCCCGGTAACTCTCATCGAGTGCCTCGGCCATGTCGGTTGCGACCATACCGAGCGCTAGAGCGTTGACTGTTACCTTCCTACTTGCGACTTCCTTGGCCAGAGCTTTTGTGAGACCAACCATTCCCGCCTTCGACGCCGAGTAGTTTGATTGTCCCGCCATCCCGACTTCGCCGCTGATTGAAGAAATATTGAGAATCGAACCGCCTTCTTCTTGCCGCAGCATCGTTCTGAGAACAGCTTTGGCGAAGTTCCAGGCGCCTTTCAGATTTGTGTCCATCACTTCATCCCAGTCCGACTCTTTCATGCGCAGGATGAGGTTATCGCGCGTGATGCCCGCGTTGTTCACCAGCAAATCGATGCGGCCAAAGGCATCTTTGACTTGTTTCACCATCTCCGCGGCAGCTTCGGTGCTCGCTACGTCGCATTGAGAGGCAAAAGCTCGCACGCCAAGCGCTTCAATTTCTTTCGTTAGAGTCTCAGCGGCCTCGGCGCTCTTTGCGTAGTTGAATGCGACGTCTGCGCCACGGCGGGCGAGTTCAAGCGCGATTGCGCGACCGATACCCCGCGTGGCGCCGGTGACTATCGCGGTGTGTCCCGAGAATTGTTTTTGCTCAGACATAGAAATCAAAGACCACGAACAAAAGCACAAAGACTAAGAGAATTTCTCAAGGTAAGTAATCTCATGGTAAGGAAGGGTGGCTTGCCCCCGCCTGGATTGAGGCATTCAACGAGCGGGGGCAAGCCCACCTTCCCAACCCTGAGGCTTTAGCATTGAGACTTCCTTCGCCATCACACTGGTTTCAACGATTTCAAATACTCCCTAAACTCAGGCGCGAGATCCTCATGCTTGAGCGCAAACTCGACGGTAGCAATCAGGAATCCGAGTTTGTCCCCGGCGTCGTAACGCGTTCCCTCAAAGCGCACGGCGTAAAATGGCCGCTTCTTGAGCAGCGACCGCATGGCATCGGTGATTTGAATCTCTCCAATTGCGCCGGGGCGCGTTTTTTCAATCTCATCGAAGATGTCAGGCGTCAGCACATATCGTCCAATGATTGCCAGATCAGAGGGCGCTTCAGCGAACGGTGGTTTCTCAACCATGTCCTTGATCTTGTAGACACCATTCTCAACTTCCTCGCCATCGATTACGCCAAACCGCGAAATAGCCTCGCCCGCGACTTGCATCGTACCGATCACGGGGGCGTCATACTTTTCGTAGACGTCGAGCAGTTGCTGGAGCGCGGGCGTTTCGGAATCAATGATATCGTCGCTCAGCATCACGGCAAATGGTTCGTCGCCGACCAGGTCGCGCGCCTGAAGTATCGCATGGCCCAAACCGAGAGCTTCGCGTTGCCGCACATAGCTGACGCGCGCCATTTCCGAAATCGCGCGCATCGCCTTCAGCTCATCTTTTTTCCCGCGCTCATCTAAGAGTTTCTCCAGCTCAAATGAAACGTCGAAGTGATCCTCGATCGCAGTTTTCCCGCGGCCAGTCACGATGATTACGGATTCAATTCCCGAAGCGACTGCCTCCTCAACCACGTATTGAATCAATGGCTTATCGACCAGCGGCAACATCTCTTTGGGCGAAGCCTTGGTGGCGGGCAGAAAACGAGTGCCCAAACCTGCGGCAGGAAAAACTGCTTTGCGAACCTTCTCTGGCATTGACGGAATTGCGGATTCGGTTTGCTAGTTACGAATTGACCAACGGCCAGCACATCAGCCGGATAACCTGGCTTGGATTTCCAGTTTTCTAAATGGCCGTCTCTCTTACCATATTTTACGCGGCTAGAACAAATGGGCTGGATTTTGGTGGGGGCGGCACTCCGTAGCCGCCCCTTCGGCTGGACGTAAAGCAAACTGTTAGTTTGCGTTCGTGGCCTAGACGCAAGTTAGTCGTACCAAAGCATCGCAAACTAACAGTTTGCTTTACATTCTCAACCAAGGGGTGGCCACAGAGAGAGAGTGCCATCCCTACAAATGTTGTAGCGACCAAAACTGAGGGGTGGCCAGAGTGCCACCCCTACAACTAGAAGCGCGGTTGAGCCTGAGACGTTTACAGAGCTCTGCGATGTTCAAAGCCCAGGCGCCTTTGCACGAGACGTTCAACTTCGAGCGGCACACCTTCAGACTTTGCCTGCCGGATAAATTCGCTATCAATCTTGAAGATTCGTAGCTTGACGATGTCTTCAACCGAAAGGTTGGTTAAGCCCTCGTTGCGAACTTCAGCAATATACTCTGGAGTGATTTTGAAAATCCTCATTTTGACCAGACTCTCAAAAGGCTCCTTGGCAAAACCCATTTGAGTTGCCTCAGTAACAAACTTTGCGTCGATCTTGAAAATCCGTGCTTTGACCAGATCCTCCATGTCCAGGTTCGGGAACCCGCTTGCTTTCATCTCGCGCATAAACGTGGAATCGATCTTGAATATTGCTGCTTTGAAAAGATCCTCGACCTGGAGCTTACCGAACCCTGCCGAGGACAAATCATCTGCAAGAGCCGTCGTGATGTTCAAGGCCGCAGCTGTAAAAAGTCTGTCCTCAGAATTCCGTTCGTCGTCGGCGCTGTTTTCGAAGTCAAATCCCCGGCTCTTCATCGCGGAAACAAAACCCTGACTACCGGTGAAACGAAATGCTCCGGAGCCTTTCCCATCTTGAAAGCTGCCTTCACA